>NZ_JBFRLX010000305.1:0-3771 GCF_041470165.1 Vibrio sp. 10N.286.46.A8 | reverse complement strand
AATACCTTGCTCCTTTCCAAGATGAACAACTAGAAAAATTGGTTTGCATTAAAACACTTCAAGAATATTTTAGACTATCTGGCCAAACTATTAACGAACACGCTATTTACGAGCAAGACAAATGAAAATTCTGATTATTGGCCCGTCATGGGTTGGAGACATGGTGATGTCTCAAGGCTTATATATTGAGTTGCAAAGACAGTATCCTGACGCAAAAATTGATGTTTTAGCGCCAGCATGGTGTAAGCCTATTTTAGAAAGAATGCCACAAGTCAATCAAGCTCTTGAAATGCCACTAGGGCATGGGCAATTTGATCTGAAATCTCGTTATAAGATCGGCAAATCGTTGAGGGAAGTACAGTACGATAAAGCGTACGTATTACCTAACTCCGCGAAATCAGCTTTAATTCCCCTGTTTGCACGCGTTCCTGAACGAGTTGGCTGGAAAGGTGAAATGCGTTTTGGTTTGCTTAATGACGTTAGAACCAATAAAAAAGCGTTTCAATACATGTTAGAGCGATATGTAGCGTTAGCGCACCCTAAAGCTGAAATGACGGGTAGTGGTTGTTTAGGTGAATTGTCATCATTACCTTTTCCAAGCCTACAAGTTGTTGACTCCAGCCAACAAAAGGCTATGGAGCAATTTGGTTTAAACAATCAAAGGCCTGTCCTTGGTTTATGTCCTGGTGCTGAGTTTGGCCCTGCGAAACGTTGGCCTGATAATCACTTTGCAACAGCAGCGACAGCGATGATAAAGCAAGGTTACCAAGTGTGGTTGTTTGGCTCGGCTAAAGATCGTGAAGTAACCCAAAAGATAATCGAACAAGTCCCTGTTAATATGCAGCAGCATTGCTTCAATTTAGCTGGAGATACGAGCTTAATTCAGGCTGTAGACTTGATCGGGGCTTGTCGTACTGTCGTTAGCAATGATTCTGGGCTAATGCATGTGGCCGCCGCGGTGGGCTGTAATGTCGTGGCTGTTTATGGCTCTAGTTCACCTAAATATACGCCTCCGCTAACGAACAAACTGGCAATCATCAATACTGATATTGAGTGCCGACCTTGCTTTGAACGAACTTGTCCCAAGCTGCATCTAAAGTGCCTAACTGAGTTAATGCCAAGTAGAGTCATTAGTGCTATTGAGCAGTTTGATGTTATTTCCCAAGGTAAAATATAAATAAGGTCGTTATATGAGCATCGTCGTTCGTTGGGCCTATACCGCGCTACTTTGCCTTGTCAGCCCTATTCTGCTTTGGGGCCTGTATCGCTCTAAAGCAAACAAACCGCCTTTTGGTCATCGCTGGAAAGAGCATTTCGGATTTACACCGCCTATTAAGAATAGACAATCGGGTGTGATTTGGATTCATGCCGTTTCAGTAGGGGAAGTGCTGGCGAGTAAAAAGTTAGTCGAACAACTGGCGATACAAAACCCAGATAAAAGAATACTGATCACTACAACAACGAGTACAGGCGCTGAACAGGTAGAAAAGATGAGCGGTTCGATTAGCCACCGTTATATGCCTATTGATTTTAGTTGGTGTGTTCAACGTTTTATCAACCGCATTCAGCCAGACAACATGCTCATTATTGAAACGGAATTATGGCCAAACACCATTAACACCGTTGCTAAAAATGATATTCCGATGATATTAGTCAATGGACGATTATCCGAAAAATCAGCCAGTAATTATCAAAAAATGAGTTCGTTAATTTATCCGACAATTTCTAAGTTAAGTTTAATATTGACGGTACACTCTGATGATAAATCTCGATTTGAGTTACTAGGTGCGCCGAGCGAAAAAGTCATTGTCACAGGGTCAATTAAGTACGATGTGTCGATTGATAATAATGTAATCGCACAAGGCGAGCATCTTAAAGATATTTTGGGGCAGGGTAGGCAGATTGTTGTCGCCGCGAGCACTCATGCGGGCGAAGATGAACAAATTTTTAGAGCTTACCAACAAGCCAAAATCCAACGGCCAGAGTTGCTGTTAGTGATAGTGCCTCGTCATCCTGAACGGTTTGATTCAGTTGCTGAATTGGCCAAAAACCGAGGCTTAGTTTTGGTTCGTCGAACCGAAGTTGTTGACGAGTTACCGCTCGATGTCGACGTTTACTTGGGGGATACGATGGGAGAGCTTATGGTTATGCTTTCTGCGAGCGATCTTGTTTTTATGGGAGGAAGCCTACTTGGAAAGAAAGTAGGAGGGCATAACTTCATCGAACCTGCGCTGCTTCAAAAATACTGCTTAACAGGGCCGAGCTATTTCAATTTTGCAGACCTAGCGAATCAATTGATCGAGTCAAGCGCACTGTCTGTTGTAGCCGATGAGAATGAGCTTGCTTTACAAATGATCAGTGCATTATCCAAGCCTAAAGAGTTAATTGAAAAAGGGCGAATAGGCTATGGTATAGTTCAACAGAATCAAGGTGCGTTACAACAAACACTCCAATTGATACATCATTCAGCCACCAATAATCAGTCAACCAATATTGAGACATCACCATGATCAAAACTTTTGTTATCCATGTAAGCAAAGGCTACGAAGAACGTAGAAAACATATAGATAAGCACCTGCCAGAAGTGGGCATCACTGATTACGAATATATGTTAGCTGGTGATATCGATGATCTATCTGATGACGTTAGAAATGGCTTTTTTGACGACTCACTGAGGCTCCCTGAGAAGTCTTGCTTTTATAAGCACTACTTAGTGATGAAAAAAGTCGTAGAAGAACAAATTCCACAAGTATTAGTGTTAGAAGATGATGCTTTTTTAAATAGCGATTTTATTGAGCAACTAGAAGCTTTCCAAAGCGAGCTTGTTGGTGAAGAAAAGTATCTTGTAAATATTGAAGAGGCGTCGAGTTTAGTACCCACATCAGTAAGAGTACCAAATCAACATCTGTACTTGTGTAAAACGAACAAGCTTACTGGTGGTTTGCTTTATGACCTTAGTTTTGCTCGCGCAATGGTAGAGCATATGGAAAACAATATAACCGACGCACCTATTGATGGTTATATTGGTAATGAACGAACGACATTAGAGTACAATATTTTTTGGACACACCCACCTTTGGTTCGTCAGGGCAGTAAAACCGGTGCATTTGATAGTGAGTTGAGTGGTAGAACCTCAGGACTTTATGCGACGGTTAGAAGTTGGTTTAAAGAGGGATACCGAACTCATGTTCGAAGCCATGTCAGCAGCAAGCACAAAGCACTTTTTAAAAATATTACGAAGTACTAAATTATGAAATCAGAATTGGCTAGAAAACACTTAACATTTGTCATTTATGGCAATGATAGAACTTACTATCAAGGCGCAAGATTTTGCATTTTGTCTTTTTTAGCCAATTGGGTTGAGGCAAATGGAACTAGGCCTGAAATTTCTGTTCTAGCAGAAGAGCCTGAGCACTTCGCTAATATGCCAATTAAAGTGTTTCCGATATCGCCTGATCAAAAGGCTGAATGGAGTCTAGACAATACTTATCACTTTAGAATTAAGAACCGCGGCTTAAAATATCTTTGTGATAATTTAGAGTTGAGTCCTGAAGATAAACTGCTTTTTCTAGATACAGATACGTACTTTAACGTGCCAACAAATGTTTACTTCGACTCTATATCGGATAAAAACGCGTTACTGTTTTGCTCAGAAGTGAACATCAATACTTTGCCAAGCACCAATGAGTATGCACATATCAGAGATAGAGATATAAAACTTATGGATGGCAGTGTTTACCGCACCAATCCAGACTCTGTTATGTGGGCGTC
>NZ_JBFRLX010000304.1:0-2954 GCF_041470165.1 Vibrio sp. 10N.286.46.A8 | reverse complement strand
GAGTTTATCGGTTTAAACCGATAAACTCTTTATTGAGGGTGACAAAGAATATGACGACTAAACCAGTATTGTTGACTGAAGCAGAAATAGAGCAACTTCACCTTGAAGTGGGCCGTTCTAGCTTAATGGGCAAAACCATTGCAGCGAACGCGAAAGACCTAGAAGCGTTCATGTGCTTACCTATTGATGTTCCTGGTCACGGAGAAGCGGGTGGTTACGAGCATAACCGCCATAAGCAAAACTACACGTACATGAACTTAGCTGGTCGCATGTTCTTGATCACTAAAGAGCAAAAGTACGCTGACTTTGTTACAGAACTACTAGAAGAATACGCAGACAAATATCTAACGTTTGATTACCACGTACAGAAAAACACTAACCCTACAGGTCGTTTGTTCCACCAAATCTTGAACGAACACTGCTGGTTAATGTTCTCAAGTTTGGCTTACTCTTGTGTTGCTTCAACACTGACACAAGAGCAGCGTGACAACATTGAATCGCGCATTTTCGAACCAATGCTAGAAATGTTTACGGTTAAATACGCACACGACTTCGACCGCATTCACAACCACGGTATTTGGGCAGTAGCCGCTGTGGGTATCTGTGGTCTTGCTCTAGGCAAGCGCGAGTACCTTGAAATGTCAGTGTACGGCATCGACCGTAACGATACTGGCGGCTTTCTAGCTCAAATTTCTCAGCTGTTTGCACCTTCTGGTTATTACATGGAAGGTCCTTACTACCACCGTTACGCGATTCGCCCAACATGTGTTTTCGCTGAAGTCATTCACCGTCATATGCCTGAAGTTGATATTTACAACTACAAAGGCGGCGTGATTGGTAACACGGTACAAGCCATGCTTGCGACGGCTTATCCGAACGGTGAGTTCCCGGCTCTGAATGATGCTTCTCGTACAATGGGTATCACAGACATGGGTGTTCAGGTTGCAGTCAGTGTTTACAGTAAGCACTACTCTTCAGCTGAGGGTGTTGACCAAAACATTCTTGGTATGGCGAAGATTCAAGACGCAGTATGGATGCACCCATGTGCTCTTGAGTTATCTAAAGCATACGAAGCGGCTTCTGCTGAAAAAGAAATCGGCATGCCTTTCTGGCCAAGTGTTGAATTGAACGAAGGCCCTGAAGGTCACAACGGCGCGCAAGGTTTTATCCGCATGCAGGATAAGAAAGGCGACGTTTCTCAGTTAGTGATGAACTACGGCCAACACGGCATGGGTCACGGCAACTTCGATACGCTGGGTATTTCTTTCTTCAACCGAGGTCAAGAAGTGCTACGTGAATACGGCTTCTGCCGTTGGGTGAACGTTGAGCCAAAATTCGGCGGTCGTTACCTAGATGAAAACAAATCTTACGCACGTCAAACGATTGCTCATAATGCAGTAACCATTGATGAAAAATGTCAGAATAACTTTGACGTTGAGCGTGCAGACTCAGTACACGGCTTGCCTCACTTCTTTAAAGTAGAAGACGAGAAAATCAACGGCATGAGTGCATTTGCTAACGATCACTACCAAGGTTTTGACATGCAACGCAGCGTGTTCATGTTAAACCTTGAAGAGCTTGAATCTCCGCTATTGTTAGACCTTTACCGCTTAGACTCTACAAAAGGCGGCGAAGGCGAGCACCAATACGACTACTCACACCAATATGCAGGTCAGATTGTTCGCACTAACTTTGAATACCAAGCAAACAAAGAGTTAAACACGCTAGGCAGCGATTTCGGTTATCAACACTTATGGAACGTGGCAAGTGGTGAAGTGAAGGGCACAGCACTTGTGAGCTGGCTACAAAACAACACGTACTACACTTGGCTAGGCGCAACGTCTAACGACAATGCTGAAGTTGTCTTTACTCGCACTGGTGCTAACGATCCAAGCTTCAACCTACGTTCAGAGCCTGCATTCATTTTACGTAGCAAAGGCGAAACAACACTGTTCGCTTCTGTTCTAGAAACGCACGGTTACTTTAACGAAGAGTTCGAACAATCAGTAAATGCTCGCGGCGTTGTGAAAGACATCAAGGTTGTAGCGCATACAAACGTCGGTTCAGTCGTCGAAATCACCACAGAGAAGTCAAATGTGACAGTGATGATCAGCAACCAACTTGGCGCGACTGAGAGCACTGAACACAAAGTAGAACTGAACGGTAAAGTATACAGCTGGACAGGCTTCTACTCAGTAGAAACAATTTTAAACCCAGAATTAGCAAGCACAGCAGAGCAGGGGAAATAATAATGAGCTATCAACCACTTTTACTTAACTTTGAGGAAGCAGCAGAGCTTCGTAAAGAACTTGGCAAGGATAGCCTTTTAGGTAACGCACTGACTCGCGACATTAAACAAACTGACGCTTACATGGCGGAAGTTGGCATTGAAGTACCAGGTCACGGTGAAGGCGGCGGTTACGAGCACAACCGTCACAAGCAAAACTACATCCATATGGATCTAGCGGGCCGTTTGTTCCTTATCACTGAGGAAACAAAGTACCGTGATTACATCGTTGATATGCTAACAGCGTACGCGACGGTGTACCCAACACTTGAAAGCAACGTAAGCCGTGACTCTAACCCTCCGGGTAAGCTGTTCCACCAAACGTTGAACGAAAACATGTGGATGCTTTACGCTTCTTGTGCGTACAGCTGTATTTACCACACCATTTCTGAAGAGCAAAAGCGTCTGATCGAAGACGATCTTCTTAAGCAAATGATCGAAATGTTTGTTGTTACTTACGCACACGACTTCGATATCGTACACAACCACGGTTTATGGGCAGTGGCTGCAGTCGGTATCTGTGGTTACGCAATCAACGATCAAGAGTCAGTAGACAAAGCGCTTTACGGCCTGAAACTCGACAAAGTAAGCGGCGGTTTCTTAGCGCAACTTGACCAACTGTTTTCGCCAGACGGCTACTACATGGAAGGTCCTTACTACCACCGTT
>NZ_JBFRLX010000303.1:0-662 GCF_041470165.1 Vibrio sp. 10N.286.46.A8 | reverse complement strand
CCTAAATAGTGGTGCGCCCTGGAGGATTCGAACCTCCGACCGCCTGGTTCGTAGCCAGGTACTCTATCCAGCTGAGCTAAGGGCGCAACGGTTTCGATATTGAGCTGTTAGTTAAGGCAATAAAGCAGTTAAGACTATAAAGCAAAACTAAACGTTCAACATCAGGATTAATGAAAACCCTAAATAGTGGTGCGCCCTGGAGGATTCGAACCTCCGACCGCCTGGTTCGTAGCCAGGTACTCTATCCAGCTGAGCTAAGGGCGCACGGTATCTTCAAGAGAAGAAGTTGTGAAATATATCACATTCTGTTTCTACGAAACAAAAAAAAGGCCATAGGCCTGTAATGAATGGCGGTGAGGGAGGGATTCGAACCCTCGATGCGGCTACAAACCACATACTCCCTTAGCAGGGGAGCGCCTTCGGCCACTCGGCCACCTCACCTTATTCATTATTCTCGAAACACTTACAAGTAAGAGTAAAGAGAATGGTGCGCCCTGGAGGATTCGAACCTCCGACCGCCTGGTTCGTAGCCAGGTACTCTATCCAGCTGAGCTAAGGGCGCACATTGTTACTTCTGTGTTTGCTTGCAAATTCAAACGTGCAAGAAATGGCGGTGAGGGAGGGATTCGAACCCTCGATGCGGCTACAAACCACATACTCCC
>NZ_JBFRLX010000302.1:0-2876 GCF_041470165.1 Vibrio sp. 10N.286.46.A8 | reverse complement strand
ATATTAATAATAAACAACACCTTCGCCTTTTGTAATCAGAGTACCAGCTTCATTGGTAATTATTTTATCTAAATCAAATAATGAACCAATCGCCGCATTACCCAATCCAGCTTCAACGAACTTACACACGGCATCAATTTTTGGTCCCATAGAACCGGCAGGGAATGAAAACTCTGCTAAACCAGCAGGCGTTGCTTGCTTCATTTCTGCTTGGTCTTCTTTACCATAGTTACGGAAAATCGAACCATCGGTTAAGATAATAAATAAATCGGCATGGATTTTTTCAGCCAGTAGTTCAGCCGTAAGATCTTTGTCAATTACGCACTCTACGCCAGTACTCTTACCTTGCTCAATACTCACGGGAACACCGCCGCCGCCACAAGCGATAACAAGGTTTTCTGTATCTAGAAGAGTTTCAATTTGCTGAATTTCAACAATGCTTTTTGGCATAGGAGAAGGCACAACGCGTCGGTAGTACTCGCCATCAGCTTTAAACTGCATTGTGCTTTGAGCCATTAATTCTTTAGCTCGTTGCTCTGTATATACAGGCCCAACAAATTTTGTCGGGTTAGCAAACGCAGGGTCTTTTTTGCATACTTCAGTTTGCGTGACTAGCGTCGCTACGTCTAATTCAGGGTCAATGTTTCTTAGCTCTTGTTGTAACATGTAGCCCACCATGCCACAGGTTTGAGAGCCGAGTACATCCATTGGGTATGGGGTAGTCTCTGGCGAATATTCGCTATAAGCCGCGTTTTGTTCCATCAACAAACCTACTTGTGGGCCATTACCATGAACGATAACAATCTCATGCTCGCGTGCGATCGCGGCAATACTCGCCGCTGATTTTATTATATTTTCACGTTGGTTCTCAGCCGTTAATGCTTGGCCTCTTGCTAAAAGAGCGTTACCGCCTAAAGCTAATACTATGCGCATGATAATGTCTCCGATCATTTAATAATGATTTTATTTATTTTACGTAGGGATTAACCGCTTGTTTCTAATTAAATTCAAGCTTATTAATAGGAGTGACTAGTTTTTTTAATTACTCTTAAGTAATTAACATGCCGAGATAGTATGGGAAAATAACTGTTCTAAATGTGATAGCTATCAAATTATCATTTCACTAGAAATGGAGCTGTGGAAACGGGAGTTATTGTAATTCGATTAAATATCCATAAGCTTGGATACAATCCAGTAGTGGACTCTTTTTTTGTATAAATGATTCGTCTTTAGTGAATATTATCTCTGGCTATAAAATGATTAATTTTCAAATTTTGTTTTAAATATGACGTTCAGATCGCATTAAGATCTTTAGAAAAGGCACGAAGCCAAACAGATGAGAGGGTTCATGAGCTCAAAGAGTGGCTTCGATTTAGTTTTCAATCGGCTGCCTTTACTCTAGATGTTATCTGACAGCCAAGTGAAAATTGGAGATAGTTAGCCACTTTCTAAGGCTAAAGCTAAAGCGAAACAACGCGCTTTATTTCTTCCAAAACCTCGGCGTTAGCAATTGCCCCGAGGTTTTCTACATCCTTACCATTTACAACCTGTTTCACCGCCAATTCCACCAACTTGCCTGAGCGTGTTTTTGGCACATCGCTGATCGCAAATATCTGGCTTGGCACATGCCTTGGTGAGCAAGATGATTTGAGTTTACTTCTGATGGCTGTCAGTAACGTTTCATCTAGACTCACATCTTGCTGCAGTTGGACAAACAGCCATATCTGCTCGTTGCGGTCGATGTCTTTGCCGACTGCTATCGAATCCACAATGCCTTCAATAGTGTTCACTTGCTGGTAGATCTCGGCAGTACCAATTCGCACACCACCAGGGTTGAGTGTGGTGTCGCCTCGCCCGTAGAACAGATAGCCACCATGAACGCTCTGTGCGACTTCATCGCCGTGATGCCACACATTATCGAACCTATCCCAATAGGTGCTGTGATAGCGCTCTCCGGTGTCATTCCAGAAGCCAACAGGGAAGTTGGGTAGGGAGTTGGTACACACCAGTTCGCCACGTTCATGATTAACCTTGTGACCAGACGAATTGAACACCTTGATGTCGACGCCGAGCCCTGCCTGTTGGCACTCACCACGATACACCGGCGAGATAGGGTTGCCTAAAACAAAGCAGCCACAAATATCCGTGCCGCCAGAAATAGACGCCAAATGTAGGTCTTGCTTGATGTGTTTGTAGACGTAATCGAATTGCTCAGGGTAGAGCACTGAACCCGTCGAGCACAGTGTTCTTAAGTGGGGAAGAGAGTGGCTGTCGATCGGTGAGAGTTCCGCTTTCTCAATCGCTTCTAGGTACTTGGCTGAGGTGCCAAATGTCGATACATCAGCTCGCTGCGCTAAATCCCACAGAACGCTAGGTTGCGGATAAACCGGGCTACCATCAAAGATCACCAAACAAGCCCCGCTGGCGAGCGCAGAGACGTGCCAGTTCCACATCATCCAACCACAAGTGGTGTAGTAGAACACGCGATCTCTTGGTTTAATATCGCAGTGAAGTTGATGCTCTTTTAGGTGGTTGATGATGGTGCCGCCAACAGAATGCACAATACATTTTGGCTTGCCGGTGGTGCCAGAAGAGTAGAGTACAAACAGAGGTTCATTGAAGTCGACACGAGTAAATCGAAGAGGTTTTGGTTGATACTGATTGATGATGCTGTGCCAGTTTTGGAGTGACACGTCATGCTCAAAATCATTGTTCTTTAAATAGCCGATCTGACACACCTGTTTTAATTCGTTTAAGTGTTCGATGATTTCACGGTTTTTGTCCGTCATATCGAACGTCTTGCCATTGAAGGTGTAGCCGTCACAGGTGAAAAGCACCTTAGGTTTCACTTGGCCAAAGCGCTCAATCACGCTCTC
>NZ_JBFRLX010000301.1:0-4040 GCF_041470165.1 Vibrio sp. 10N.286.46.A8 | reverse complement strand
TCTTCTAAAAGCCGCCCGAGTTAAACTCGGGCGGCTTTTTTGTATCTATTGTTTTGTCCTAAAACGTATTCCTTTTGATATGTGTGTATCGAATGATAAGTCATGACTATTGTTCCTCCATAGCACCTTAATATGTTGATGGGCATATATGAAATTGGCGAAATATACGCTTAATAAATGGTTTTTCATCCGCTTTGTGCTGAACATTGTCTCAAGTTTGGGACTACTCTCTGCTTTATTGCTATCACATCGTTTGCCTCAAGCAATGTCTTATATTCGCTCATGATTTATCTACTTTATTCCTGTATATCTTTATAGGATTAAAGAGATGTAACATCGCTGTGAGTTTATTTGCATATAAATCAATGCACTACTAACGTTTAATTTGTGTTTTAGAAATCCATAGAGAATAAGTGAATTTGTGAAAAGGAGTCTCTTAGCACAGACATGGCATTTTTTATGGGGAAGACTAGGCTTAACAGTAAGTAAACTATAAAAAAAACAGGTTAAATACTTATCTCTTTTCAACTCGAAGAGGCACAACAAAAGATTGGCCATTGATGAGGGGTAAGTATGAATTTGATTAAAGCCTGTAATGATTAACAAAAATAATTTGTACAGCTCTAGATAAGAGTGCTTGTGATAACGGGGGATATATGGATATTGAGGTTTCGCGCCAAGCTGCGGTTGTTGAAGCAGTAAGTGGGGATGTGGTTGTAGTAACACCTGACGGCAACCCAAAAAAAGTTCTAGTTGGCGATATCATCCGTGAAAATGAGATAGTCATTACCGCAAATAATGCAGAACTTGTATTAGGTGCTCCAAATGGTGAGGTTCTGGTTGGCGAGAATTGTGTTGGATGTATTGACCAAGAATTGTCTTGGGCTGATGCCCCTGTCGCCGGAGAGGTCAATTTCGATCTAGAGCAATCTGACGACGGAGCATTTACTGACGATGATATTGCGGCAATCCAAGAAGCTATTTTAGGTGGCGCCGATCCTACTGAAATTTTGGAAGCAACGGCTGCTGGTGAAGGGCTAGGCTCTGCAAATGCTGGCTTTGTTACGATTGAATACAATAATATTCAAACTCAGCCCTCGACATTCTTTGAGACATCAGGGCTTGCGAAAGAAGAGGTAGAGGAAACTCGAGAGGAATTTAGAACGATCACCCGTTCAGCTGGTGGTCAATCGATCAGCGAATCAGTCACTGAAGGTTCTATTTCTGGCAATACCTACCCCCAATCTATTACGACCACAGAAACGATTATTGCGGGCAGTTTAGCTCTAGACCCAGATTCTTTTGTCCCAGACACACTCTCCCTTGCTTCACTCCTAAGTGAGCTTAATAACGACATTACATCAAGCGGCCAAGTTGTCACGTTTACTTACGACTCGGTAACGAATTCCATTGTTGGTGTTCAAGGTACTGACGAAGTATTACGTATCGATATTGATGCTACTAGTGTTGGCAATAATATCGATATCTCATTAACCACCACGATTTCTCAATCTATTGATCATGTTCCGTCTATCGGTGGTGGGCAGGTCTCTTATACTGGCGATCAAATTAACTTTGCTTTTGATATTCAAGGTGAAGACTCCGCAGGAAACCCAATAGCATCACCAATTAATGCGCTGGTTACTTTATTTGACGGGGTGAATCCGTCTGCTGAAAGCGTGAATATCAATAATGTAGAAACGAGTAGTGCACCTATTGAAGGCACTTTTTCTAATATTGGAAGTGATAAACTTCAATCTGCTGTCTTTGATGCAAGTGCGTTAGGAGAGTTTGATGGGTTGCTCAGTGATAACCAAAATACGGTAGCAAGACTGTCTGATGACGGAACAACGATCACTCTGTCTATTCAAGGGAGAGGTGAGGTTGTTCTCACAATCTCTCTCGATACCGATGGCACATATAATTTCCAACAGTTTAAACCAATAGAAGAAGTGAGCTCCGACACGCTTTCATTCTCTCTACCGATCACGGTTACCGATTTTGACCAGGATGTCGTAACGAATACGATTAAGGTTGATATCTCTGATGGTGATAGCCCGTTCATTATTAATGTTGATGGCATCGATGTTGATGAGTCAGGCATTGTTGGCGGCTCACAAGAAGGAACAACCCCAGTAGGCGGTATTGGCAGTATCACAGCAAGTGTTTTTGAAAGTGACATTATTGACCATTACGAACTTGAACCGACTGAATTTAATACAGCGGGAGCCTTGGTTTCCAATGGTGCTGCCGTTCAATTAGAGTTAGTTAGTCAAACCAATGGTGTGAGAACGTATGAAGGTTATGTTGAGGTCAATGGATCTCGAATTACGGTCTTTGACGTTAAAGTCGATAGTCCATCATTGGGGAATTATGAATTTACTCTGTACGAATCGCTTTCACATCAAGGTTCTGAAGGTGAGTTGCTAACCTTTGTATTGCCCATTTACGCGGTTGACGCGGATGGTGACCGCTCTGCACTATCTGGTGGGTCAAATACACCAGAAGCTGCTGAGATCTTAATCAGTGTAAAAGATGATGTGGTCGAACTCATCGATAATGTCGTTTCCGTCGATGAACCGACCTTAGCTGGTGATACTGTTGTTTCTTACAATCTATTCAACTTTGAGGGTGCGGATGGTTCGACAATCCAATCACTGTCTTACGATGGGGTCGAATACAAGTTAGACCAAAATCTACTCCCAGATGCGGCACAAACTTTCCCATTTACAGAAGGGGTTGCAACGATTTCACTCAATGGTGATTTTAGTTTTGAAGTCGCTCGTGATATCAACCACTCAAGCAGCGAAACCATAGTAAAACAATTTGCCTTTTTAGCTGAAGATGCTGATGGTGACGAGAGCTTCTCAACGCTTGATCTTAGTATTACTGATGGCCAAGATCCGGTAATTAACCTAGTTCCACCAGTGACATTATCTGAAACGAATCTTGGTGACGGATCTTCGCCAAGCGGAAATGCGGTTAGCGCCACTGAAACGATTACGTTTACAGCCGGTAGTGATGATGTCGCGAGTTTTCGGATTGATCCAAACTTATTCAATACCAATGATACGCTCAAATCGAATGGGCTTGTCGTTGAACTCAAGGAAGACCCCCAGAACTCAGGTACTTACATAGGTTTTGTTAACGATGGGGTAAACCCTGATGTCCCAGTATTCACGATTAGCTTTTCTACAAGCACATTAGGGGAATACACCTTCACGCTGCTTGAAGCGTTAGATCATGAAGATGGCCTTGCAAATAACGAGCTAAACTTTGAACTGCCTGTTTACGCCGTGGACACTGATGGCGATAGCTCGCAAATTTCCCCGCTTACAATGACCATCGGTGATGATGTGCAAATCATGAAAGATGGTGTGCTCAATATTGTTGAGCCGACGGTTGCGGATTTGGCTGCTGGTAAGGTGACGACTGCCACCATTGATGTGATGCCTGATCAGAGTGCTGATGGCGCGACCATTACCCAGATCACGTATGATAATACCGTTTACATCTTGAATCAGGGCTTAACGGGAGAGCAGCTTATCACTGTGCCTGAGGGAAAACTGTTTGTTACCCTTGAAGGTGAAATACGCTTTGAACCCAATCGCGATTTAAACCACACAAGCAGCGAAGATATCGTTAAGACGATCGTGGTGACGTCAAGTGACTTTGATAAAGATCCGGTGACATCCACCGTTACTTTGACCATCACCGATGGTGATATTCCAATCATCAATACTATTCCAAGCGTCACGCTATCAGAATCTAACCTTACAGATGGCTCGGCAGCAAGCAACGCGCCTGTGAGTCAAACCGAGACGATCTCGTTTACCAATCAAAGTGATGATGTAGTCAAGTTCCGTATCGATCCTGCTCAATTCAACACCAACGACGCGCTTAAATCGGGCGGGTTAGCCGTCGAGTTACGTGTCGATCCACAAAACAGCAACCAGTACATTGGCTTTGTGAAAGATGGAGCCAACCCAGAGGTTCCCGTCTTTACTATTAGCTTTTCTACCAGCACGGTGGGTGAGTAC
>NZ_JBFRLX010000300.1:0-5400 GCF_041470165.1 Vibrio sp. 10N.286.46.A8 | reverse complement strand
TTCCGGTGGTGGTTCTGGCTCTGGCGGTGGCTCTGGTTCTGGCGGTGGCTCTGGTAATGATAAGGATGGGCTTACAAAACAAGATATTGCAGATGTTCTTCAAGGTTTTTTTGGTAAGTCGACAAAGTTTACAGAGCCTCAATCTGGTGATGGTTTCCGTAAGAGTCCGGTTATATCGGGTGCGATAAATGATGTGCAAAGGGAGGTAAAGGCACTTGAAGAAAAGTTGGAGAAAAAATTAAAAGAATCACCTTTAAAATTAGGAAGTATGCATTTTACGAATGGTTCGTATGACTCGACCAGTTTTACACTTTCTCGTTGGGGTGTTGACGTTAATTTTAATCTTTTTAACTCTCTTGGTTCTGCTAATACCACGATGATTCGTACCGTTATTTTGTTTATCGCAACATTATTAGCGGGCTTTATTATTCTTTCTTCTGGTCGTTCTAAGGTGTAAATGATGGATTATTTTTATGATGCTCTAAATTATATTGTTTTGGTCTTTGGCAATATATATGACTTCTTTGCGACCATACCGGACTTAGTTTTTGAGGTGTTCACTTATGCATGGTTTTGGTTTATTAAGCTCTACATCTATTTAAAAATTCAAATGCTAGAAATGGCTTATAGCGTAGCTTCATTACTGCTGTCTGAATATGAAGTTTATACGGTCTTAAACATGGCATTTAATAAGCTTCCTTCTGATTTGCGCTTTGCTTGTTATCAGTTTGGAATAGTTGATTCCGTTCGAATTGTTGTTGATGCATTCGCAACGGCTTTCGTTCTTAGAATCATGGGGTGGTGATATGGCTGTAACGTTCCGTCATGGGTCTAATGGTGCTTATAAAACTGCTTATGTTACATGGTTCGAAATTCTTCCCGCTTTGCGTGAGGGTCGCATTGTTGTAACGAATATCGAGGGCTTGAAGCCTAAAGAGTCTATTGAAGAATTGCTTGGTGAGAAGTTTCCAGATTCCGCGCGACTAATTAGGATCTTCACGCGATCTTCTGAGGGCGTGATGCTTTGGCAAAACTGGTTTAACTGGATGCCCCTTGGTGCATTTGTTGTTATTGATGAGTGTCAGGACTTGTATTGTCCAGAGGCAGGATTTAAGCGTGAGAAGTTTTTACAAAAGCCTTTTTCCGATTTCGTTGATTTGCTACCTAAAGACTTTTCCGAGCTGTTTTATTCTCGTTGGCTTCCTGTAGACCCTGATTCGTTTGAAGTGGGTGACGTTGATGATTGCGAACGAACACAGTTAGACGAAAATAATAGACTACTCTACCCGTTCGACTTTTACGGTGCGTTCATGCGACATCGAAAATATCAATGGGATATTGTCATGCTCACACCGGATTACACGGCCATTCCAACTTGGTTAAAAGGTTGTGCCGGAGAAGCTTATTCTCATCGCTCAACCGATACCTTCTTTAGGAGCCGCAAACCTAGAATCTTTAACCATCCTCCGAAATCAACTAAGACAGCTCCTTCAACTAAAGCCGACATGGCCAGTAGTACCAACAAGAAAATTCCTGTTGATGTGTTCGCGCTTTATCAGTCCACAGGAACCGGAGGCTTTAACTCTACCAAATCTGATATCTCGGTTTTAAAGTCACCAAAATTCATTCTTGCGATCATTATTGGTTTTGCGGCCATTGTGAAATTTTTATGGGATTTATCTTATGTATTATCTGATTCTGATGTGGGTGAAGTTCAAACGGTTAGTGCGCCAGCTACCTCTACCAACTCGCCTACTCTACCTAATTCGGCTCTTAATCCAGTATCTGAAAATGTTTCTATCAAAGATGGGGAAAATTCTGTTCGGGTGGATTCTAGCAATGTTAATCCTCAAGATTCTGGTGAAGTTATTCCTGATGCTGTAAACCCATTTTATGATGTATTTCCAGAGTTCAACGGTTCAACATCTGTTTATCTGACTTCGGTTTTAAGGACGGTTTATCAAAAGGGATTTAATGAATCGTTTGATTACGTTTTTAGAATAGATAAAGGCTCTGACACTTTTTATATCCGCTCGGCTGTTTTGGATAGATACGGCTATAACTTCGAACTGATTGACGATTGCTTGATACGGGTTCGCTCTGAGTCGGTATCACGGTTTTTAACGTGTCCGCCTACATCGAGTGGTGTTGTTGATGAATCGCAGGATGACAGTGTGATGAATGCTCGGGTTGAGAATGTTCAAAAGTCTGTCGATATCTTCAGCATGTGACAAATGACAAACTTGAACGGCAGTATGTCAAAAAATGACATACTAGCCCCGCAGGGATAAGGGCACTCGATACAGTTCTTGGGCATGACGTACCCAAATGCCCGAAAAGCAGCGAAGCGTAGCTGACTTGATGAAACCACATCACCGCCCTTCACATTGCCAAGATAACCCTTGCAGAGCCTCACAACATCAGTGGGGCTTTTGCTACTGCAACCCATCTGACTAACAACTCTTTCCATTCTGCTCACAGCTTCGCGTGAGTCGTGAGAGCTGAACAGCGAGCGCGACGCTGTGAGCAGGCAACCCCCGTGTTGTATCACGGGGGTAAATTCGACGTAACTACAACCTATCGACTCACCAAGCTTTTTAAAATAAGTACTTATCAACCAAAGAGACCTGCTAAAGATAGACTGACAGTTGAAAATAATGTAATTTCGTTGCAGCCCAATATTCACTTTTTTACATATAAAGCTGGTTAATAAATGGAACGAAACAAAGAGTTGGATGATTTCATCGAATCAGGCATTCAAGATTATCATAAGAAAATTTTGGAACGTTTAAGAAAACTGAAGCTGTCTAACATTCTCAAACGAAAAAACCCTTACCTTTTTCGAGTTAAAAACCTTAATACTAGCCATGAATTGGTCAAGTCCATTTTGGATGCTCACCTTTCATCACAAGAAGAAGGGATTTTTGGTGGTTTTTTAGAAGAGCTTGCTATCTACATTTGCAATGAGACATATGGTGGTATTAAGTCATCAGCTGAAGGTATAGACCTTGAATATATTACTGATGGCGTTCGCTATATTGTTTCTATTAAATCTGGCCCTAACTGGGGGAACAGCTCTCAAATCGCCAAAATGAAAGACCATTTCAGAAAAGCAAAACGTATTCTGGGTACTAACTCGGGTAAACCTATTCCTGTAATAGCGATCAATGGTTGTTGCTACGGTAAAGATAACGTGCCTGAAAAGGAAGAATACAACAAACTTTGTGGTGAAAAATTCTGGACTGCAATTTCAGGAGATGAAGAACTGTATAAACAGTTAATCGTTCCTTTAGGTTACAGGGCTGAGGAAAGAAACAGTAACTTCAATGATGAGTATGCGAATGTACTCAATAAGTTTACGATGGAGTTTAGTCAAACTTATTGTACTGAAGAAGGTGCTATTGACTGGGCTAAGTTGCTAGAGTTTAACTCTGGATATTAAAAAATAAGGGGGAAGTAACTCCCCCTATTGACTAAGTTTAACCCGCTTTTCTTTTAGAGAAATCACTCTCCCAGTCTGTGCAAGATGTATTCTTATATCTTGAATATCTGAAACCATTGAATACTGGGACGTCCTCTTTTTTCAATAGCTTAATAATCAAGTTACCTACTGCCTCTCCAAGACTTATGGGTACTGCATTTCCAACTTGTTTATATTGTTGTAAAAGTGGACCGGCTAACTCCCAATCATCAGGAAACTCTTGAATACGTTTATACTCTTGAATAGATAGAGGGCGGTCTTCTTCCGGATGCGCCAAGTCTGTTGCAGGCATAGCTGGGTGCGTTACTAAAGTTGGAGCTGGCTTATCCCAAGAAAGTCTTCTTAAGAAACCTGTTTTACCACCACCAGAATAGAAGGATTTCCCCATTGCTTCTTTCTGCAACTCCTCAGGTAAACCTCTCCAATTTTGTCCTGGCTTCAACATTCGGTAATACTTCAAACGTTTTTCCGGAAAGTTTAAATGGTCATGATGCTCAATCCCTTTCAACTTCTCTTTAATTGGCTGCCAAACAGGTAAATCAAACTCACCTGTTTCCGAATGAGTCGGTGATAGGTACGGTGGTTTTTGACCGTCACGCGAACATATAATAATTACCCTTTCGCGACTTTGTGGTGTACCAAAATTTGCTGAGTTATACAGGTTGAATGAGTATGAGTAACCAGAGTGTTTAAGACGACTCAAGATGTAGTTTAATGCTCCACCTTTTAATTCATCGTCTTTCATATCCGGGTAGCCTTCACCTCGTTCTGAGTGAGGGCGATGGTCTAATGGACAAGACAACAAACCGCGAACATTTTCTATAATGAAATATTTGGGGTTTAACTCTAGTGCGAGGTCGATGTATTTTAGAAATACATTTCCTCTATCGTCTTGAAATGCTTTACGCTTACCTGCGGTACTAAACGCTTGGCAAGGTGGCCCTCCGACCATTAAGTCAATTTCTGTATCTTTACTAATTTTTGCAGCGCTCAAGATATCGTCAGCAGTGTACTGGTTTATATCTCCTAGTAACGCCACATCCGGACGATTTAGCGCTATTGTCTGACGACAATATTTATCCGCTTCACATGCTAGTCGAATATCGAACCCTGCTTTTTCAATCCCAAGGTCCAGGCCCATAGCTCCAGAGAAGAAGCTCAATGCGATAGGTTTATTCGCTGTCACTTTCAAATTACATTCGTGATCTTTCACTTTTGATAACTCAATTTTTTCTTTATAAAATTCGAGGCTAGATACATTTACGATCCAACTCTTGCCAACTTTTTCAGATACTAATGCACCTTCGCGACAAAGAGTTCTAACTCGTTGTTCACTGATGCTGAGTTCAATCGAGACATCTTTTATACTTAAAAAGGTACTCACAATTAGTTTCCTATCCGAAACAAGACGTAGGTACCTATTTTAAATATTTTAAGGACTAATGCAAACTAAGGAATTAGTTAATTGCCTTTGATTCTAACTATTGCTCTTACGTATTTTAACAAGGCTGTCGTCGTTTTAAGTTCTAGTTCCGACTGAATTTCTAACAACGCTACCCCTAGCAAAAGCTGTTGTGCGGTGACCAATTGACCTGTTGGTAATTCTAATTTGTCATAATGCATCTTGAAGTTGAGCCACGTATCACTTCCTCCAAGCTCTCTTCCTCGAGACATACGCATCAGTCTTTTGCATTCTGGGGGTATTGGATTTCCTTCATCCCAACCTGTGACAGTTCTCACACTTTTAAAACACAGTTCAGCAACCTCTTTCTTCGTCATTTGGCACTCTAACTCTCGAAAAATGTAATTCTTACTCATTTCGCGATACTTCAATGATAAAACCTCTAAATACAAGAGGTTGCACTGTAATGATAAGATATGCACTATTGAACATAAGCAGACATAATACGCACTTAGAC
>NZ_JBFRLX010000299.1:0-5458 GCF_041470165.1 Vibrio sp. 10N.286.46.A8 | reverse complement strand
ACAGTCGCCACCGAGAATACAAGAGACCAGCAAGCAAAACCGGAGACATCGCCTAATCAGCCAAGTACTGAACTATACGGCCTATTATTAGAAGCGGTATCCAATGATGACACCGAAGCTCTCAACATTGTTCTTAACATTGAGGACGGTGCTGTGGTTGGGCTAACACCTTCGGAATTTAAAAAGTTGGAAAGCGCACTCGAGGAGTTCGATTTCGATTGCGCGACTGAACTGCTAAAAGGCTCAACACTGGCTAGTTCATCATGATCGAGAAACACTAAATATATCATAAGTTACAAACTGTTAAAGAGAGTCCAAGTGGCTCTCTTTTTTCATCTGTCTCCAACAGTAAGGACACCCTCACCTCCCCGTGAACTTTATGAACTTTATTCACCCAATGTTCTTTATCCTCAATATCACCGCATTACAGACAATTCTTTAACACACCGTTAACTTTAACGTCATCTGCTAAGCAATACCCTACTCGTGTGTTTAGCAGCTGGATATAAAACATAAGTTTCTCTCCATTGAAGAGATCCCCTACATAAGGAACGTGAACCATGTTCAAGGCACTGAAACCTACTCTTGCGGCTTCTATCATCGCAGCAACCTTTTCTTTTAACACTTTTGCTGCTGACGTAGAAAAAATCCACTTCCTAATCCCTGGCGGCGCTGGTGGCGGTTGGGATATGACGGCTCGTGGTACGGGTGATGTATTAGTTAAATCCGACATCGTAGAAAATGTCTCTTTCCAAAACTTGTCTGGTGGTGGTGGCGGTAAAGCCATTGCACACCTAATCGAGACGGCTCAACGTCAAGAAGACACGCTAATGGTGAACTCAACGCCTATCGTTGTTCGTTCACTAACGGGGATCTTCCCACAATCTTTCCGCGACCTAACTCCTGTAGCAGCAACTATTGCCGACTATGGCGCAATCGTTGCGTCTGCGGATTCGAAGTACAACACTTGGGAAGATGTAGTAAAAGAATTCGAAAGCAACCCACGTAAAGTGAAAATTGCAGGCGGCTCGGCTCGAGGCAGCATGGATCACCTTGTTGTGGCGGCAGCGTTCAAAGGCGAAGGTTTTGATGCGAAGAAAGTGCGATACATTGCTTACGATGCAGGTGGTAAAGCGATGGCGGCACTGCTTTCTGGCGAAACACAACTGCTTTCGACAGGCCTTGGTGAAGTGCTAGAAATGTCTAAATCAGGCCAAGTAAAAGTATTGGCAGTAACGGCACCAAAACGTCTTGATGCGGCACCAAACATCCCAACACTAACTGAGTACGGCAACGAAACAGTATTTGCTAACTGGCGTGGCTTCTTCGCGGCACCTGGCACTAGCCAAGCGAAAATCGACGAGTGGAATGTAGCTCTAGGCAAGATGTACAAGACCGATGAATGGCAAGTGGTTCGTGACCGTAACGGTTGGATTGACAACTACAAAGCTGACAAAGATTTTTACGCCTTCCTAGAAGACCAAGAAAAACAGATGGGCGACCTAATGCGTGAGCTTGGTTTCTTGAAATAACCAACAACCATAGAGGGTCTATGTGCCCTCTTACTCTTTCCTTGTTTCGCCGTACATGAGTTAACTTCAAACTCCTTTGTTTATTCGTAGACGTATTACTAACGCTTGCCGATTCGTTGTAAACGCAAGTGGCTGATAAACCAGTACCGTAATTCGCTTACCTTTGGTTAGTGATCCCAGACATTCTTCATTAACTCGCTCATGTACGGCTTTTTTACTATTTATACCACCCCAAATGGAGTTGGATATGTCGGACTTACCAACCAAATTTCTGAGTAAGGAATCTTTGCTTTCGAAGGATCGCATCGGAGCCATGATCTTTATGCTGGCGTGCTTGTGCTACGGCTACCAAACCACGCTGATTCCTTTGTTTCCCGGTGACGAGTACGAACCCTTTACAGCAAGAACCTTACCTACCCTGTTGACGTTTATCGGCATTGGCCTCTCGTTGATCCTGCTAATAACAGGACAACCGGATAAGAAAGTCACATGTGACACAACGCCGCTGAACTGGAAACTGCTGATTGGCTTCTTAGTGTTAATGGCTTTGTACGGTGTTGGACTGACTTATCTTGGCTTTGTTTTAGCAACTAGCTTCTTCTTGCTTGCTGGCTTTTACCTATTGGGTGAGCGCCGTAAATCTATTTTATTTGGCGCGTCATTTCCTTTCGTTATCGCGTTCTTTTTATTATTAACTCAAGGCTTAGATATCTACCTAGAGCCTGGCTTAATCTTCACTCTTTGGTAGGGATAACATTATGTTAGACGGAATTTTACAAGGACTTTCTACCGCTGTGATGCCAATGAACATCATGATGGTAATTGTGGGCTGCTTCGTGGGTACCTTCATTGGTATGCTCCCGGGGCTAGGTCCAATTTCAGCAATCGCGTTGATGATCCCGATTACATACGGCCTAGACCCTTCTTCTGGCTTAATCTTAATGGCCGGTGTGTACTACGGCGCAGTATTTGGTGGCTCAACGTCATCAATCTTAATCAATGCTCCAGGTTGTTCTTCAACGGTAGTAACCGCATTCGACGGCTACCCAATGGCACAAAAAGGCCAAGCAGGTAAAGCGTTGGCACTAGCAGCCTACTCTTCTTTCACTGGTGGTACTCTGTCAGCAATCATGCTTTTGATTGCAGCACCGGCTCTAGCAAGTGTCTCATTGAGCTTCCAGTCGTCAGACTACTTTGCATTGATGTTGTTAGGTCTATCGGCTGTAGCGGCTTTTGCAGGCCCGGGTCAGGTAATAAAGGCATGGATGATGACCATTCTTGGTTTGATGTTATCTACTGTTGGTATCGACAAAGGCGTTGGTGTTGAGCGTTTCACGTTTGGTCTAACAGACCTAATGGATGGCTTTAGTTTCCTACTTCTTGCTATGGCAACATTCGCTTTAGGTGAGACTTTAATGGGTATTTTGAAACCAGAGAAAGACACCAGCGGCGAAGAAAGCCAAAAGATGGCCGATATTGGCAGCATGAAAGTGACCAAAGAAGAGTTCAAAGAAGTCGCGCCCGTTTCGATTCGTTCTTCAATTCTTGGCTTCTTCACTGGCGTGCTTCCGGGTGCTGGCGCGACTATCGCAGCTTTCTTAAGCTACGGCATGGAACGCAGCCTAGCACCAAAAGACAAGCAGAAAGAGTTTGGTAAAGGCAGTATTCGTGGTCTTGTGGCTCCTGAATCAGCAAATAATGCAGCTTCGAGTGGTTCATTCGTTCCGCTACTGACACTCGGTATTCCGGGCTCTGGTACTACAGCAATTATGCTTGGTGCACTCATCGCTTATGGCATCCAACCGGGTCCTCGCTTGTTCGTTGAGCACCCAGATGTATTCTGGTCGGTGATTATCTCGATGTACTTTGGCAACATCGTGCTGGTTATCTTGAATCTGCCTTTAATCCCTTACATCTCTAAACTGCTAGCGGTACCAAGAACGGTACTACTGCCAATGATTATTTTCTTCTCAATCACAGGCGTGTACTTGGTGTCTTTCAACACGATGGATGTGTTTGTGATGCTAATTGTGGCAATGGCGGCGATAGCGTTAAGGCTGGCCAACTTCCCACTTGCCCCATTACTACTAGGTTTTATCCTTGGTGGATTAATGGAAGAGAACCTACGACGTGCATTGATGATCAGTGATGGTGAACTCAGCTTCCTTTGGGAACGCCCTATCACAATGACCTTCACCATTTTAGCGGTATTGGTTCTATCTAGTCCTATTCTGGTTAAGCTGTTCAAGAGCTTTAGAGCGAAGCCTGTTGAAGTGTAAACTTGGCTTAGCTTAGAAAAACAAAACGTAATAAAGGGAGCTTCAGGCTCCTTTTTTCGTAGCAGCTATTTCAAAAAACCGTAGCTCTAAGATGGTAGCAAACTCACAATCCGACTCCTGAAAAACACATATCCCTGATATCAATAACAAAATCAAGTAAGGTGATTCATCATTTAACGCATTGGATTCAAAACTATGGATTGGTTGATTCTATTCTTATCGGGAGTGATTGGCGGTGTGCTCAACTCAATTGCAGGAGGAGGCAGCTTCATCACCTTCCCCGCTCTATTGTTTGCAGGCGTTCCACCAATAGCAGCCAACGCGACCAATACCTTTGCTTCGTGTGCTGGATACATTAGCGGAGCCTACGCTCTACGCCACGAAATTCAATCTGGTACCAAACAACTCAAGCTCATTGTTGGACTATGTATAATTGGCGGCAGCATTGGTGCATTTTTACTACTACACACACCAGAAGCGCTATTTACTCAATCCGTACCTTGGTTATTGCTGTTCGCCGCTCTGCTTTTTACCTTTGGTGGCACTCTCAACAAATGGCTCAAAAAAGTAACAGCTAAACATAAGCACGCCACCAGCGCAGGCGCGTTCTTTTCAGCTGTATTGCTTTTGATCGTGTGTGTTTATGGTGGTTATTTTAATGCAGGCTTAGGCATTGTGACATTGAGCTACTTGGCACTGGCAGGGTATACCAATATCAACGTGATGAATGGCATCAAATTGTTGGTATCGGCATGCGCATCACTCGCGGCAATCGTGTTCTTTGTTGTGAATGGTTCGATTGATTGGCCGTCAGGCATGGCCGTTTTGTTTGGGACATTGGTCGGTGGTTACTATTCAGCAAAAGTTTCTCGTCGTATCCCACAACAATATGTTCGCACCACAGTGATCATCGCGAGCTTTTTGATTACCGCTTACTTCTTTTATGCTAGGTAAGTTTTATGCTAAGTAGGTTCTATACCAACTAGCTTTTATTCGAACTGCTTCGTGCAGCAATCACGGTTTTCGTTAGCAAAACACAACGCAAATCGTTAAGTATAAAGAATTGACAAAGCCCCTCGGCTGGTTATTTTATGAACTATAAAATAACCAAGCTAAAATGTGTGAGGCGAGTCCTTCAATTAGCAAATTTGATAACAATTTAGACTATTTTTTAGCCTTTATTTTGCCAAAGGTGGGATAATTCTCCTGTCGAAAGTGAGACTTCATTAGGAGGCGTTATGAACATTAAACTCGGTCATGTCATGTCATCAAGTCGACTCATTTGCTTTGTCGCTTTTCTTGCTGCCACATTCGCGTGGATTCTAAAAATGCCCGCTCTGTTTTCTGTGTCAGCGCTATTCTTACTGATCAGCGCTATTGTCTATGGCGTTGACCTTTGGAAGAATCAAAGAAAGAACCGCGAAGCTTAAGACGAACGATTAAAGCAACACGCATTAAAAAAGGAGCACTTAGGCTCCTTTTGTATGTTTCAGTCAAGGCTTTGTCTATCTAACGATGCTCAACTTACGCCTTTACATAAAGACGTTAAAACTAGCGACGCCCTTTTGCTAGCGACGGAAATTACGACCGTTGCCGCCACGACGCTCTTTAAATGCTGACGCTGCTTTAGCTTGTGATGCTAGAATC
>NZ_JBFRLX010000298.1:0-1743 GCF_041470165.1 Vibrio sp. 10N.286.46.A8 | reverse complement strand
TTGCAACAACGCGATCATCAACTGAAAACACTTTACACACCTTCAATAAAATAAATAAATACGACAGATATCGAACGCGGATTTAAACAGATGGTATCCCAATCAACTAATCCGGTTATTTGTCGTAAAGATTAAATTTAGTTATGCATAAATCGGCATTTCTTAAAAATCAGTTGGTTAACATGCTTGGGGTGTTATTTGTCGGCGGGATAAACGACACCAACTTGTTGACGCATATCTGTAATCAACTTTGCAACGGTTAAAGCACGCAGTTGGGCTTGAGCTTGTGTACTTTTGTCACCAGCAATGCAGTTTGCAAAGGCTTGGGCCTCGTAACTCATGGAGTTTTCTCTTTGTGCTTGAGTAAGGTTTTCTACCGTGCCATCACGATAGCGAATCTTAACGTCGGTGCATTCTGCAATGTGATCGATGATGATCGATCCCTGTTCGCCTTGGATCTCGCTTGGTACGTAAGAGTCGCTGACTTTAGAGTGCGCAAGGGTTACATCAAATTCTGGATACTGGAAGATCGCACAGCCATGCGCATCCACACCTGAGTCAAGTAGCTTTGCCGAAGCCTGTGCATTCTCAGGTTCACCAAACAGAGCAACAGTCGCGGTGACGCAGTAGAAGCCAATATCGACTAATGAACCGTTAGAGAAAACTGGGTTGAAGGTGTTTGGGTTCTCGCCGTTTAGGTATTTCTGGTAACGCGATGAATATTGACAGTAGTTGATGTGCGCTTTATGCACTTTGCCTATCTTTTTTAAGCCGAGTTGAACTTGCTCAAAGTTCGGTAGAAACTGAGATTTAGACGCCTCAAACAACACCACACCGTTCTTCTGAGCGACCTCAAACATGTGTGTTGCTTCTTCAATATTCGATGCGACAGGCTTCTCACAGATGACATGCTTGCCGTGTTCCATCATCAAGATAGATTGCTCGCAGTGCAGTGAGTTTGGTGAAGCGATGTACACGGCTTCAACAGTGTTGTCATTTGCCAATGCGTCGAGAGAGTCATAAGTCGTTTCAACGTCAAACTCTTGGGCGAACTGTGCCGCGCTGGCTAGATTTCGTGAATAAACAGCAGCCAACTGCATCGATTGTGATTCATGAGCAGCTTGAACAAATTTCTGTGTAATCCAATTGGTTCCAATTACAGCGAACTTAATCATAAGGTATCCAATAGTTAGTATATTAATTCTATGAAGATAGTAGCACTCAATGGCTAGCATTGTTTCCGAGATTTGCGGAACAATTTTCCACGATCTTTAGCCTGATATTAATATTAACTCGCCTAAACCTGAGCTTTGTAGAGCATCATAATAAAGTCTTTTGTTGTGTTGTTTCTGAGGTGGGAGGTGCAGGTTAGTTTCAGTGAACGATTGTATTCTCTCAATTGGTGGTTTATTGGAAGTGTTTAATATAAAAGACTCAATACCCAAAGAATGAAGATTTATTGATTATATCCTCTCGTCAATTCTTAAGAAATATTATACAAGCTGAATTGATGTGCAATTGTATTTATATGCAATCGCGCAATTAACCTATGGTGTTTTAATATCATTTTGTTTAGTAATTGATAACATTTTAAGACAATAAATGTTATCGATTGGAACCAATTTACGTTACAGAGTCACGAAGTTGAACATAATTGGAATAATGAACAATATTTGTTTTAGATTGGTTCTAATTATGAGAAATAAGGGGGTTACTTTTGTTGATATTTATATTAATTTCTTA
>NZ_JBFRLX010000297.1:0-2719 GCF_041470165.1 Vibrio sp. 10N.286.46.A8 | reverse complement strand
GTCTTGCAAGGGGAGCCACATTCAAGAAAGCCAAGTCGAGAGACTTGGCTTTTTTTCGTTTGAATAAAAGTTAACGCCATTCAATAACACATCAGTTCAACATTAAATCTTGATCTTCGAGTAAATAGACTACATTCGCCCCTCAATAGAGTAATTGCTCTTACCTCTGTTTATTCATTTGACAGCGAAAAATGTTCTTTTGGGGACTTTTTTTTCTTCGTAAATTTAATCTTCATCATGTTTTGATACCTTTCTGATACCTGCACTACACGACTTAGCTTAAGATTCGTGAATGATACACCATACTTATTATTAGATCGCTGCACGGGGAAATATGAAATTAAAAACGCAAGCTTATTTATTATCAGGCATCATTTTGATTGCCTTGCTCGCACTTACGGCTACAGGTTTATGGACCTTAAGAGTTGCTAGCAACATAGACAACAAAGCTCGCGTGACGGAGCTATTTAAAAGTGCATACAGCATTCTTACTGAAGTCGAAAAAATGGCTATTGATGGCACTCTAGAAGAACAACAAGCCAAACAGCTTGCCACTCGCCTGCTGCGCAACAATATCTATAAAGACAATGAATATGTATATGTTGCTGATGAATATATGACTTTTGTCGCAACACCTTTAGATCCGCAACTACACGGAACCAGCTTTAATGATTTTAAAGATGGCGATGGAAATAGCGTTGGCCAACTTATTCAGCGAGCACTTGGCAATAGAACAGGACAAATAGTCGAGTACACCTGGACACAAAAACTCCCCGACGGAAGCATTGAAGAAAAACTGTCCATCGCAGAAAAAACACCTCATTGGGGTTGGGTTGTAGGTACAGGTATCGGTTTCAATGAAGTCAACGCAAGGTTTTGGTCAACAGCACAATGGCAACTGATTTTATGTTTGGCTATTGCTGGTGTCATTCTTTCAAGCTTGATTATCTCAATTAAACGTATGCTATCGCTACTTGGAGGTGAACCCAAAGACGTAAGAGAAGCAGTACAAGCTGTCGCAGAAGGAAAAATTCAAACATCGTTTGAGACTCAAGCTGAGCAAGGCAGTATCTATCACGCTGTACAACAAATGAGTCAATCACTGGCAGAGTTAGTATCAAACCTTAACTCTTCAATGCTAGCGTTAAGAGGCGAATTACAGCGCGTGGAAGATCGTGCAGGTTCTATCGCTCAACTTACTGAAACTCAGCAACAATCAACTGAAATGATCGCAACAGCAATGACTGAGATGGCGTCTTCAGCAAATAATGTTGCCGATTCAGCTGGCGATACAGCTCGTAACACCGACGAGGCAGACAAACAAAGCCAACATACTCAGCTCCTAATCCACAACACAGTAGATAACATTCAAGGCCTAGCAGGACAATTAGGTACAGCCAGTGAAGCTGTCGCTAACCTAGATAACGACGTAAACAATATTGTTAAGGTATTGGACGTTATAGGTGATATTGCAGAACAAACTAACCTATTAGCACTTAACGCTGCTATTGAGGCTGCGCGAGCGGGTGAACAAGGTCGTGGATTTGCAGTAGTGGCGGATGAGGTACGAAACCTTGCTGGTCGAACGCAATCGAGCACCAAAGAGATTCAGTTAATGATCAATAATCTTCAAGAAGGTTCCCGTAACGCCATTCAAACAATGAATGTGTGTGCGGCAACGAGTGAAAGTACTGTAGCAGAGTCTCAGAATGCCTCTGAAGCGCTACAACAGATTGTGATTGCATTAGAGTCTATATCATCAATGAGCCATCAAATCGCAACAGCAGCCGCTGAGCAGACTCAGGTAAGCGATGATATATCGAAGCGTATCAATATGATTGAAGAAAGTGGCAACCAACTGAGCGATGTCGTAACGGAAAGCCATAACAGTACTCAAACTTTAGCTTCCCTTTCTAACGAATTAGAGACTTGGGTAAATAGGTTTGAAGTAAAACACTAAACTCTCGAGAAAAACCTTTAATATAAAAGCACGTTTTCATACGTGCTTTTTTTATTTCAGCGCTCATTCAAAGCAGTTAACCGTAGTTTTGCCATCTTTTAAGTCATGCTAGACCTAGGTTTTTCTACCCAAACGAACAAAAACAACCCACTAAGTATAGAAAAACATCAAACAATACTTTTTTTGCAATTTAATGTTGACCCAGAACGCGAAAACACGTTTAATACACCTCGTCGCCCGGATAGCTCAGTCGGTAGAGCAGAGGATTGAAAATCCTCGTGTCGGTGGTTCGATTCCGCCTCCGGGCACCACAATTTATTTGTTGGTGTCCTTGACAACAACAGTAAAGCACAAAGAAATATCATGTGCCGACTTAGCTCAGTAGGTAGAGCAACTGACTTGTAATCAGTAGGTCACCAGTTCGACTCCGGTAGTCGGCACCATTTCTTTAAAGCTTTAAGAATAATTCCCCTTTAGTTCAGTTGGTAGAACGGCGGACTGTTAATCCGTATGTCGCAAGTTCAAGTCTTGCAAGGGGAGCCAAGTTAATCATTAAGCGTAAGCTTCTTGATACATGATGCCGACTTAGCTCAGTAGGTAGAGCAACTGACTTGTAATCAGTAGGTCACCAGTTCGATTCCGGTAGTCGGCACCATTCTCTTGATTAGAGATAAAACAATCAATTCCCCTTTAGTTCAGTTGGTAGAACGGCGGACTGTTAATCCGTATGTCGCAAGTTCAAGTCTTGCAAGGGAGCCA
>NZ_JBFRLX010000296.1:0-1315 GCF_041470165.1 Vibrio sp. 10N.286.46.A8 | reverse complement strand
ACTTAAAACGGTCGAATGATTCTATCTTTTTTTGTTTTTCTTTTTTTATCGCTTCTTTTACTTTTTCTATATTGGATACCCAACGGCTAGCCATCATTGACACTATTTGGTTTACTGGTTGATCAAACTCTTGCGATAACTGCTTTAATTGTTCCACTGTTGACTCGTCAACAATAATATTTAAAGATTTCTTCTTTTCCTTTTTAATTTTTATTCGATGTTTTTTTTGACTCCATGCTTTCTTCATGTTTATTAAAAACAACGTCTTGTCAGACTCTCCTATTTCAATGGAGTGAAATATCGCAGGGACAGTTATCCTAAATGCTTCATTATTATTTACTAATTCAGGCATATTTTTGCAGTATCTTTTAATTGTTTCATTTTCAGTAAGATAATTTATAGACCATGCATCAATATTGTACTCTTTTGCATCTAACCAGGAGAATGAATGTTTATTTTTTGAATTGTAGTATTTTTCTTCTAGGTAATTAAGGTAACTAATTTTGTCCGGCGAGTTACACTCTATGGTATTTAAAAAATAAATAACATCATTTTCAATATCTTTGAGTGTTCTCATTTTTGATAGTTTTGAAAATGACTTTAATCGTAATATTTCTTGCATAACGCCTTTTTTATTAAAGAATATATAACGCTCATTTATATTGAAGATATCATTATTCGATAAGTGTAAATAACAGAAAACGCAAAAAACCCGATCGATAGATAATAATTTCATGAAATTATCATCAATCATATTTTTTAGGAATTCTGTTATTATAGCGTCGATATTATTATTTTCAGATTTTGTTTTTATTGATTCTTCTATTTTTTCAATAAGATCAGGAGAGTCAATTTTAATTTCATTTGCGTTAGTGATGTAGTCATGCTTGTACATCATCCTAATAATCTGTTTTTTTTGATCTATATTTGTTTTTGACAAAACCTGAGATCTTTCTAGTTGTTCTTCTTTATCCATTATTTATTTCCTACGCAGTAGATTTAATGTCACGTTAACGTATTATTCTAGTAGGTTTAGTGTAGCTTTATAGAGTGACAATGTTGTGATCGAAGCTTATATTGTTAGGATTCTGTAGGTTTTTGTTTGATTTTTAGGCTGACATCTCAATTGTGACTTTGAAGTAGTGGTGTGTTTTAGGCTCTATTTATACAAGGTGAAAAATCACCTTATATAAATAGCCTGGAGTAAACTTTTCAATAACGATTAATAGGCAATCAATATATGTTGCCTTTGATTGGGTATGTTTCTATTATAGATGTTTCATTTTTTACATTATGATAATGGTTAATGTATAAA
>NZ_JBFRLX010000295.1:0-934 GCF_041470165.1 Vibrio sp. 10N.286.46.A8 | reverse complement strand
TTGATGTGATAAAAATCGGTCGTCTCTTTAATGCCTTCGACCTGGTAGAGCTCTTTTAAGTAGCCCTGAATATGGACGTAGTCTGAAATTCGCTGCTTATTACACTTAAAGTGCCCAACATAAACGGCATCAAATCGAACCAGAGTGGTAAACAAGCGCCAATCCGCTTCTGTAATCTCGTTACCCGCTAAATAGCGATGTTCGCTAAGGTGAGCGTCTACTTTGTCTAAGGCTTCAAATAACGCATCATACGCTTCTTCGTAGGCTTCTTGTGTCGTTGCAAAGCCCGTTCGGTACACACCGTTGTTAATGTTTGGGTAGATATAGTCATTCCACTCATCAATCTTCTTTGCCAGTTCCCACGGATAGTAATCATCGGTGTTGCCTGTCAGTTCATTAAACTCTGAGTTAAACATACGGATAATCTCAGACGACTCGTTACTCACAATGGTGTTAGTCTTTTTATCCCACAACACAGGCACCGTCACTCTACCCGAGTAGTCAGGTTTGGCTTGAGTGTAGATTTGATGCATGCGCGTATGGCCAAACAGAGGCTCAGGTAACCCCATCTGCCAACCATCACTCATCATGTCTGGGCAAACAACCGTCACCTCAATGTGATCGGTTAGGTCTTTAAGCTCTCGGAAGATAAGGGTTCGGTGCGCCCAAGGACAAGCCAATGATACGTACAAGTGATAACGGCCGCTTTCAGGCTGAAACTGCGCGGACGCTTTATTCTCTACCCAGTGACGAAAGCCTGCATCTTCACGAACAAACTTACCACCGCTTTCTTTAGTGTCGTACCACACATCGTGCCAAACACCTTCAACTAACTTACCCATACCCAAACCTCTGTCATCCAAAATTTTTTATACCAATCACAGTAAGTAAATGTTCAGAAATAGCGCAGAGAAAAGGCTTGAGAACAAGGAAG
>NZ_JBFRLX010000294.1:0-6740 GCF_041470165.1 Vibrio sp. 10N.286.46.A8 | reverse complement strand
GATTGATTGATTGATTGACGGTAATAGCAGTACTTAGAAAAAGACACCTATACCGCTATAAAAAAAGGAGCCTTAGGCTCCTTTTTCAATTCAATCAACGAACTTGTTTGCTAACGCTCGTTAACCAATATTCTTCACTGGGTTCGCATAGCTATCGATCAAGTACTGACGAGCACCTTGTGGCAAACTCGATAGTTTATCTTCAAACTCTTGCTTCACCGCAGCTGTAATCGACTCGTCTTCTTTTTCTGCAGCCAGTAAGTTCACAGGAAATAGTTTGTAGTTATCATGGATCTGGCGGTCAATCTCTTGAGCAAGTGCTTCAGGCGTATCGAAATCTTGGTCAATAACCTGACCAAAACCAACATGAACACGCCCTTTATTACCGATGATGCCTTGAATGATACTTTCGATATCTTCAAACTCACCCTTTTCGTAACTGCCGTTTACGTCTTTTTCAAAAAGCTCTATTGCTTTCGCTGTGTCACATGGATCGTTTTCGTATGAAATAGCCACAGGAACGATCTTCAATGATTTCACGTACTCAGGAAATACGATTTTTTGCTTACGCCCTTCAACATGGAACATCTTCAGAATTGCTGGCTCTGTGAAGTCATTGCCGTCTTTTGCACGACCTTCTTTCTGAGCGATCCAAATAGAGTTACCTGTTTCTAGAGAGTGCTTAATGTACGAAGACAACTGCCCTAGCGCTTTCATCATTTCACGTGGCCCTTTTAGAGAACGCTTTACGATAAAGCTTTTGTTCAGACGCATCAATTCAGTCGCACATGGCTTCTTTAGTAGGTTATCACCAATGGCAATACGGCAAGTTTGATGATTTTTCAGATGCAAAGCGTAATTAACTAACGCTGGATCCATAGCAATGTCACGATGGTTTGATACAAACAGGTACGCTTGGTTCGCATCCAGTGACTCTAAACCCGTGTATGTCACCCCTTTGGTGGTTTTAGCGAGCGTATCGCGTAAGTACTTTTTCACTTCGATCTGAATGGATTCAACGCTAGTCAGCTTGCTCCATTTCATTTTCAAGTACACTCGCAAGATCGGGCTCATTAACGCTTTGAACCAAGACGCATGGTTTGAAAAACGATAGTGCAAGATCGCACTGATAAATTCTTCATCATTAATAAGACGGTTTAGTGCCGCTGGAATTTCATCATCGCCGTAAGGACGAATATCAACATATGGATCGGTTGGAGAGGTCATTTTTTCATTCATATAATAAAAAGCTGGCTCATTCTACGCGTTGTTTTGACTTATCGCAGCTACAGAGCCCATACTTTTGATAAGGTCAGACCAGAAACATCGAAAATGCCCTGTTATTATTGGCATTCTTTAAGATTAACGGTAATCTTGACGCCCCAAGACTAAGGTACTATCTATGAACTTCGCTATTGAATATACATCGGCTTACTTTTCACACCTGGTGATTACACCACGCAAAAAAGTACTTAAGCATAGCCTTGTATCGGTTCAAAGTGGTTTGGTTTTGATTAAGCTGGGCAAACAAGAGTATGCCGTCGAGCCAGGTCAGAGCGTCTGGGTTCCATATGACTGCCTAACATCACTGACCTACTTTCCAAACACACAGGTCAATCGTGTCGACTTTTCTGTGCGCTTGACGGATTCATTCCCAAGACAAGCGGGATACGTCACGCAAACGAACCTCTCTTCTGCGTTGCTAGAAAAGCTAGAAGTTACTAAGTCTCGTAGTCTAAAAACGAATAATACTGAGCAAGCGTTTAAAGATATGCTTTCTGTATTGAAGCAAGAAGTGTTGTCGTTTAAACCACTGCTTTGTGAAAGTGCTCTGTCTCAGCGATTCAATCAGTGGAATGTTGATGATTCGAACTTACCGCAAGAGCACACATTGGTGATGGTAATGCGCGAGGCGAAGAAACGCATGCAATCAGGTCAGAAACGTACTCTTGTGATTGATGACCTGTTCTCAGGTAAAGAAGAAGAGTTCGAGCAACTGTGCATGCTCGTGTTTGGTGAAGATTTATAGCTTGGCGGTAAGTGAGAGCTGGTATTAAAACTAGCAAGCCAAATACTAAAAAGCCGCAAAAACTCAGTTTTCGCGGCTTTTTTAATTCTTAGCACTTAGACAGAAAAGAATGAACTACCTGTCTAGAATGGCAGCTCAACCTGCATCATTAAGTCTGCATCACTAGAGTCATGCCAACGGTAATCAAAACGCATACGCGGCTGCCCTTCTACTTTATCACCAAAACCTATGCTCAGCTGAAGACCATGGTTCATCAACCACTCTTCTGTCGACATATTATACTGTTCATCTTCCAGCTCTTCTGGAAACCACATACCGAGACCAACATAGTTAGACTCAAGGCTCTGAGTTAACAAAGGCGCATCTTTGCTTTGAATAACCCAATCAGACCAGTAATCAGGCTTAGTTTGAGGTTCTGGTTCGCTTAACCCACTAAGCTCCAACATACTTTGGCCGAAAGCTTCAAGGCTCGTAGAAAAGTCTAAACAGCTATTTTCGTCATCAGAAGTCAGCATTACCGAATCTAGGCTAAAAAAATCACACTCAGCATATGCAGGTAAACTGCATGCTGCAATGATCATCGTCGCTGGTATCGCGCGCTTTAGCATAGTCATCAGACCTCTTGAGTGAGTGAATCTACATTATTGTATACAGTCCACTATCTTGCAATATCTTTGTAACTGACTTTGTACTCAGTTTTGCAACATCGCTTCCACTTATCAGCGCATTGCGGATATCAGTACTACGAATTTTCACTTTTTCAGGGCAAGCCATTACAGACCACTGCTCAGTAATCTCATCTGATTTATAAAAAGATGAGAACTTAAAGAAGTTGTCAGGACCTATAACGAACGTGAGTTCCGCATCACGATGTAACTTCTGAAGTGCGCTGAGCACCGCATAAGTCGTTACGCTTTCACCTGGAGTAAATAGGCTCTTTTCGACCAAAGAAAGCTCCACTTGCTCCAATGAAAGATCGCTAATAAATGCGTTAACTAACTGACATCTCGTATCAAAGTCTAGCATCTCTTTTCCCCAAGCATGGGCAATACTTGGAACGAGCAGGATTTTGTCAAAGTGAGCCAATGAATCAATCACACTTTTATGCCCTAAACTCGGTGGATTAAACGCACTACCGAAAATGGCTATTTTTTCCATTACTTATTACTGCCTTCTCTTTCTAAGCTTGTGCAAAGAGGTTTTTAAATCGGATGATTTAGGTATGATAACACTAGATTTTTAATTTGCTTGCAGGAAAGGAATACGAATGGAACAGTTAATTCGTGACGAAATGCGCGTACTACCTTCAATTGACCCTCACTTCGAAGTGACTCGTCGTGTGGAGTTTATCAAAACGAAACTTCAACAGTCAGGATGCAAATCACTGATCCTTGGTATCAGTGGTGGTGTCGACTCAACAACCTGTGGCCGCTTGGCACAGATGGCCGTTGATAGCCTAAATGAAAGCGCTGGTAGCGACGAGTACCAATTCATCGCGGTTCGTCTACCTTACGGTGAACAAAAAGATGAAGACGAAGCACAGCTTGCTCTCTCTTTCATTCAGCCTTCTCAATCTGTTTCTGTCAACATTAAAGCGGGTGTTGATGGGCTTCAGGCTGCATCTCACGTTGCTCTTGAAGGCACAGGTCTACTACCAACAGATTCAGCAAAAATCGACTTTGTGAAAGGCAACGTGAAAGCTCGTGCTCGCATGATCGCACAATACGAGATTGCTGGTTACGTTGGCGGTCTTGTGATTGGTACTGACCACTCAGCGGAAAACATCACTGGTTTCTACACTAAGCACGGTGACGGCGCATGTGATTTAGCACCACTATTTGGTTTGAACAAACGCCAAGTTCGTGAGCTTGCAGCAACGTTGGGCGCTCCAGAGCAACTTGTTAAGAAAGTACCCACTGCTGATCTAGAAGAGCTTGATCCACAGAAAGCCGATGAAGCAGCATTGAACCTTTCTTACGATCAGATCGATGATTTCCTTGAAGGCAAAGCCGTTTCTCAAGACGTATCCGATCGCTTAGTTGGCATCTACAAAGCAACACAGCACAAGCGTCAACCAATCCCAACGATCTACGATTAATTTTTGAATTAGCTCAGAATCAAAAAGGCCGGAAGCTCATTTACGAACTTCCGGCTTTTTCTATTTAGTGTTTTTTAATGCGTTTTTCTTAATGATCTAACGAGTCGTTAATCGACAACTTCGATATCGGTTTGAGGCACGCTACAACACGCCAAGATCTGCCCCATATTACGTTCATGATCTTGCAATGCAGGGACATCCGGTTGATGAACTTGTCCGGACTCAAGCGTCACTTTACACGCTCCACAGAAACCCGCACGACAACTTGAAGCAATAGATACCCCCGCGTACTCTGCTTGCTCTAGCAAGGTTGATTGATTATTACCTTCGAACAGGTAGCCGTTCACACTTAACTGCAGTTGCTTCACCGCTTCCTCGGTCGATTGAGCCACACCAAACGCTTCTTGATGGTAATGCTGAGGGTTGAGTCCCATTTGAATCAACAGTTTCTTTGCATTATCCATAAAGCCGTCAGGGCCACACACGAACGCTTGGCGCTTGTGTAGATCTTCAATTTTAGCGACATGCGACACGCTTAGACGCCCAGATAAACCATCCCACTCTTTGGTTGGTTGGCTTAATGAATAAATCACACGAAGACCCGCATGCTCACTGGCGATCTTATCAATTTCAGCTTGATAAGGGATGTCTTCTTCACTGCTGCATTGATGGTAGAAAACCACATCATCAATTTGACCATGGTCGGCTAAGTAACGAAGCATCGATAGCATTGGAGTAATGCCGCTGCCTGCAGACAAAAGCAGTAACGGATGAGTTGGATTCGCTTCTAAGTAGAACGCACCATCTGGATTCTGAGCAACTAGAGTATCACCCACTTGGAAGTGATCATTTAACCAGTTAGAGATTTGACCATCGTCCACTCGCTTCACTGAAATCGCTAAACGACCCGCTCGTGAAGGGCTAGAAGATAACGTGTAACGACGAGAAACTTTCTCGCCATTAATCACCATCTCAATCGGCAGGTGTTGCCCAGGCTGATAACTTGGTAGTGAGTGGTTCTCTTTAGCAGGCTCTAACCAAAAGGTCGTAAAGTCACGAGCGATCTCTTCACGCTCAACACACGTTAAATGTAACGACTCAACCCAAGTGTCTTCATAGTGTTCTTTCTCTTTGGTTTCGAGTACTTCAACCACATCACCCGCTTTAACCAAACCTTCATTTTTAGCCACAAGATTCTGACCAAAGAAAACGCCACCACGCTCGTTAGCTCTGAATGTAGAGAAGGAATTAAGAGGCTCTTTTGTTGCTCTAAATTCGCCACGATCAACATCAACCGTCGTTAGGATACAACGCTCACAAGGCTTCACCGCTTCGAACTCAACCTCACCGATACGGATACGCTTCCAACCATCTTCAGCAAAGGCTTCGGTATTCGAAACTACAAAATTGGTGCGGAACTGATCCATAGAGTGAACTTCAGGGCTGCGGCGATTAAGCTCATCTAGAGAGGCTTGGCTGATCACTAACATTGGATAGCCGTCAGCGAAACTGACATTATGGCCAAGCTTTTCACGCACTCGATTCGATTGCTCACCAGAAAACAGCAACTCAACACGAACTCCGAGCACATCACTGAACCAATCATCGGCTTCATCATTGGTGGTGTAAGCCGTAAAATTGTCTTTCCAAACCGTTGCTGGTGCTTCTTGCATCTTGAAATTTGCATACTTTAGACGCAGCGGCTCTTTACCTTCATAAGTAAAGATCAAACCGTCTGGCTGCAAGCTTGAAGACACCTTGACCATTTTCGGATACTTACGCGCTGTCACCATTGAGCCATCAGCCAGTGCCAACATAAAACGTCTGTCGAAAGTAAGACCCTGTTTTTCGACCCAAGCAGAAGAGAGTGCGATCCCGCCCACTGATTTAACCGGAAACACATTGATTTGAGATAAAGAGGGAGCTTGATCTAAAGGTGACTGCGACATAACGATTCCAATGTTTTGTTGTTTGTCCCAATGCTAACAAATGGTTATAAATAGATAAACTGGCAGGCATTAAACACTTGATACTAAGCTAATATCTTGAGATGTTTAAATCACTGCCTTGTATACATTAAGACAGCAATGCATTAACACTCTCTATACGTTCTATAATATGAACACGGTTATCGCATTGAACTTTCATTGAATAAAAAGGATTTATCATGAACAAACTCGTCATTATCATTTTATGTGTATTGCTTCCGCCCGTTGGTGTGTTCTTCGCTCGCGGTGCAGGTAAAGATTTGCTGATTAACATCGTCCTGACCTTCTTCTTCTGGGTTCCAGGAATGATCCATGGTCTGTGGGTAGCCACCCGCTAACCCTTATTAACAAATAGATACCGAATAAAATATCCATAAAAACAAGCTCCTAACCCTGAAGAGTTAAAAATAGGATGAAATGAAAGTGCTTTTCCACTATCATCCTGTCGCCTAAACGTAAGCGATTGCTTTCACAGATTTCGCTGAGTTTAGGCTCCAACTACATAACACTTCAAATGGTGGGAGCCTTCAATGACACAACTTACGATTACTCGTCCTGACGACTGGCACGTTCATCTACGCGATGGCGAAGTATTAAAAGATACAGTCCGCGATATCAGCCGCTA
>NZ_JBFRLX010000293.1:0-3248 GCF_041470165.1 Vibrio sp. 10N.286.46.A8 | reverse complement strand
GATGATTACTATTCAAAAACAATTAGATATCTATGTCAACATCCAAGATTTAATGAAAAATAGAGTTGTTCTATGAGGGTAGTGGTTGTCTTACTTACTGTGATTTTGACTTTTATCACTTCCGTTATTTTGAGTGTGGCTGCTTCTAAAGTCGAACTGATTAGTTTTTATGGTGGCTTAGTTGTAGCTATAGTTGTGCTAATTAATGTTGTGAAGTTTTCCATTTGGGGTTGGCTAAACAATCGCTATGATCTATCTAAAACATACCCGTTGACAGCGATGTTTTTCCCTTTGATCTTTATCTATGCAATATTAATTGGAGATACAGATATAACGGTTAACAAGTTGTTTGGTCTTTTTGTTATTTTGTTAGGTTTGCTGTGGATGGAGGTTAGGAAAATGAAATGTTAATTGGTTACTTTTTTGTACTTCTTGCGATTGTTTCGACCTCATCAGGAATTGTTTTTTATAAGATATTTACAAAAAGCAGAAATAAAGTTTCTTTATTAGCCACCGTAATTCTTATGGTATGTGCGCCAATTTTTAGCTTCACTGCATTAAAATATTTGTCAATCGATTTGGTTTATATGGCAACCAGTCTCAATGGGTTGGTTGTTTTACTAATGTCTCGATTTGTTTTGGGTGAGGACGTCAAACGTAATCAATTATTAGGTTCTATATTGGTCTTCATCGGTGTATTCATTTATATGGTTTGATTTTATGAAAAAGAACATATTACGGTTTGGCTTTCTTCACTATTCATATTTAATTAACATTATACATGCTGTGATTTATATATTGCCGCCTGTCTTTCGGCCTCCTTTTTGGTGCTTGTTACTAGGTAAATATAATCAGCGAGTATTCATAGATAGTAATGTTTATTTCCGTTACCCCTCTACCGTCTACTTAGGTAAAGATGTATCAATTAATAGAGGGTGTGAGTTTTACACTTCGTGGTACGACAGAAAGACAACCAAAATTGATATTGGTAATAATGTACGAATTGGGCCTGGGGTTCGCTTTTTTTCGGCGGGGCATGACATCAACAACATCGACTTACCGGATAACTCGAATACTATAAGTGTTGGAGATAATGTATGGATTGGGGGTGGAGCGACTATATTACAGGGTGTGACAGTTGGAGATGGTGCTGTGATTGCAGCCGGAAGTGTTGTCAATCGAGATGTTTTACCGTTAACTCTAGTTGCAGGTGTGCCGGCGAAGTTTGTAAAAAATAGAATGATTCGTGATTAAGTTACGAACAGAAAAATCGTAGAGAGAACACATGTCTATAGAAAAAAAATATATTTTACATGAGAAAAGAAAATTGACTATATATGTCATGTTGATTTCTTTATCTTACATTGCATTGACCTTCATTAATGTGTTTACAAATTATGAACTCAGAGAATTCATGGGAGTAGATGAAAACTCAATTATAGGGTCTATACATGCTCTGTTTGAGTCTCCTATTTATGATATGAATGGTGCGTACCATTCACGGGTTTATGGGTGGACATATTTTGCGCTAAATTTTTTAGCGATTGCTCCTTTGAAAATAATGGGTTTAGATAGTGAGGTTGCAGTTAATTTAACTGTTAAGTTCGTCCACTTTTTAATTGGTTATGCTCTTGTACTTAGTTTTTTTAAACTCGCTCGCAAAATTGTTTCTCTAACGCCTGCATTATTTAGTACTCTTTTTCTAATCGCAACTCCTGTTACACATTACTATATATTAGTTATTCACCCTGAGTCGTTGGGAAGTTTACTCTTTATTTGGGGAATCCTCTTTCTAAACAAAATTGGTGGTAGCGAATATAAATTTCGTTATTACTTGATGGCGCTTGTGTTTTTTACGCTATCTTCGCTTTGTAAGCAAGTGTTCTTTTTAATCTCTTTTCCTTGCTTAGCCTATTTTTGGTGGATGCAAATTAACCAAAAAAGTAAGTCTAAATGGAGTGATTATATTGTACTAAAAAAAGGTAGCGTAAGATATTTTTTAATATTAACATTGCTTATACCTATACTTGTTTTGTTTATGATACACCCTCATTTTATTTTAGATTTTCAACAGTCGATAGAATATCAATTGAGACCACTTAGTCACTCAAAAGGAGATCTAAGTGCATCATCTTTACTATGGTTAGAGCAGTTTGCGCTACACCCATTATTTTATGTCCACTCAATCCTTCTAATATCCATACCGTTTAAACTGAAAGGGAAGTTTAATCAAGAATTTAAATACAGTATTATTACGGTAACTGCGTTGACTCTGCTTTTTTGTTTTATGCAGAAGATCATGCCTAAAGCGATCTACTTATTCCCACTATATCCCATTTATATACTAAATATAGCGTATTTTATGTTTGGAGTCGCTTGGTCAAAAAGGATTGTTATAATTAATTATATTATTGCTTCAGTTTTTTTTATTCCTCAATTGGCCGTAGCATTTTCTGAAAGTTATTACTCTGTATTTTCTAAGTTTTATTACTCGAAAAACGACACCTCATATTTAGCCTATCAATCTATAAGTAAAATCCCAAATGATATGAGTATCTTATACATGCCAACTGTGCCGATGCCATCGACCCATAGAGATAGCGCTTGCCATATATGGAGAAACTGCAATACCACCAAACATTTAAAGAAAATATCTCCAGAGTTACTTTACATAAATTGGGAGTATGAATATTTTGATAAGGAAAAATATGAGGAATTTGTAAAATCCGAGGGGTACATTTTAGATGATGAGATAAATCCGACGGATAGAAAAAATATTAAAGTTGAATTTAATTGTCAGGCAACTCGTTTGAGTACAATCATAAGCCCGCTTTCGGTTCCAAGAAGGATTGAATACTGTTTAGAGCTTTTATATTACAGTGTTGATGTTTACAAAAATGATTTATTTGTTGGTAGTCCAATAAGTATCTATCGTAAAAATTAATTTTCGCGTCGAGACATAATTACAAATGATATGTCTATGCTGACGTCGAATTCATTAGAGTAACCTCTTCGAGGTAATGTTTAAGTTTAAAGTTAGAGTTGAAAGTGAGCCACAAGCTTATTAAAGGATAAGAAATAGTGATTAATCCAGCGTTAAATTTTATTAAAGAAATATATAGAAGTCGTGAGTTACTTGTGACAATGGCGAAACGAGATATTCAGAACCGTTATTTGGGTTCTTTGTTCGGGGGGGCATGGGCATTTATTCAACCACTAGTGACAATCATGGTTATATGGTTCGTTTT
>NZ_JBFRLX010000292.1:0-5537 GCF_041470165.1 Vibrio sp. 10N.286.46.A8 | reverse complement strand
GGAGGCGCCTCCATCATTCAGAAAAACCAGCCCTCTTGGCTGGTTTTTTCGTTTCTGGCTTCTTCGTTTCTTTTGTGATCAGCCTAGCATCTCTATTTCTCCCCTTTATCTTCCAAAGACCCACTCAATTTTGATGAGATCTTAAGTTGAACCTTTGTTGATAGACCGCTAAATAAATCAAAGTCACAATTAACCACAATGCTCAATCTGTTTCATTGTTTTATGGGATAACCCTAATTAAAACATGTGCATGAATGATAGTGTTCCTCTTTATATTTCTTTAATTATTCTATAAGAGGTTCCTAAATATGCAATTTAGTCTAAAGAGAAAAATGGTTTTCTCTGTAGTTTTGGCGATTGCTGTTACATCTGCCATTCTTCTTTTCATGGGTTATAAGACGTTTCAAACAAACAGCTGGCAAGCTATAGAAAGTGAAAGTCGTAATACACTTCAAGCCCATGCAAAGGGCATCAGTGACTGGTTTTACGATAAGAAACAAGCAGTACATGGGCTTAAACAACAAGTACAGCTTAACCCTTCAATAGATATCGTTCCTCATTTACGTCAAACCTTGGTATCTGGTGGGTTTGGATTGAGTTATTACGGTAACAAAGAAGGTGAGATGTTCCGTCATGATCCTTCATTGAATAAAGCGGGGTATGACCCAAGAGTTCGAGGTTGGTATAAACAAACCTTAACTGAGAACCGTGCAGTAACAACCAAGCCGTATGTGAGTGTAACCATGCAAACCTTAGTGGTTACATTGACCGATCCTGTGACCGAGAATGGCTCGATCATAGGTGTTGTCGCATCTAACCTCGCGTTAGACAAGTTAATTGAAGATGTGTTGGCTATTCAGGTTCCAGGTAATGGACGAGCGATCCTAATTGATAAGCAAGGCACGGTCGTTGCTCATAAGAATAGAGATTTCATCCTTAAGCAAGTCAAAGAGATAGCACCTGAATTAAGTGTTTCTGGATTAAACAGTGCTGCACAAAACTTAACGACAATTATTACACAAGTTGATGGTGATGAGCGCGTCATCATGGCTGAGCCTATTAAAGGCACCGACTGGCTGCTTGTGATTGAAATGGATAAAGACGTACTAGAGCAGCCCCTGTTTGATATGTTGATTAGCCAAATCACCACAGGTTTGATTGTATTGATTGTTATGGCTGCAGCAACCTCATGGTTTGTGGCTCGTCAATTAGTTGAGCTGGGTCGAGTGAGTGAAGCATTAGCTGATATTGCGGAAGGGGAAGGTGATTTAACACAGCGCCTTCAAGTGTCGAGTAAAGATGAAGTAGGGCAACTTGCCGACAAGTTTAATGTGTTTGTAGATAGACTTCATGCAATGATGAAAAACGTGACTGATGTTTCGACGGCAATGAATAACGGAGCTGAACACGCCAACAGCAGCGCATTAAAACGCAGTGATAGCGTCAGCAGACAACAAGATGAGATCACGATGGTTGCAACAGCTGTGACAGAAATGGCGACAGCAACAGCCGAAATCGCCACGAATGCTGATAGTACGGCCAAAAGTGCGACTCATTCGGTGGAGTTGAGCGAGCAAGGCTTCCAACAGATGGCTAAAAGCCAATCATCGATCAATGACCTCGCTACTGAGCTAACAAGCGCTGTGTCTATTATCAGTGAGCTTGAAGAGCATGGCCAGCAAATCGCGTCTATCTTGGCGACCATTCGCGAAATAGCGGAGCAAACTAACTTACTTGCGCTTAATGCGGCAATTGAAGCAGCAAGGGCAGGCGAACAAGGTCGAGGCTTTGCAGTGGTTGCTGATGAGGTTCGAGTACTTTCACAACGCACTCATGCTTCAACAGAAGAGATCGAAGACAAGATCAAGCGCTTACAACAAGCGACTAGTGGTGCCGTTAAAGTGATGACACAAAGTCACGACATGGCGAAAACAAGCGTACATGATGTGGATATGGCGGGAGAGAGCTTGGCTCAAATCCGTGAGGCAATTCAGATGATCAGCGATATGGCAACTCAGATAGCTTCTGCTGCTGAAGAGCAGTCACTGGTTACCGCTGAAATCAATGCGAATACCGAATCTGTTCGTGAAGTGAGTGATGTGATGGCAGTTGATGCGACCGATGCGGTTTCACAAGCCGATCAGCTAAGTCATTTAGCGAGTGACTTGAAACAAGAGCTGTCACGATTCAAGCTTTAAGTTCAGGCTAATATTAGCTTAAGCACAAAGATCAATTAGAAACTAGAAAGAGCACTGGCTGTATAAGCGTGTGCTCTTTTTTATTTATAGAGCATGCTCAATGTTTGTCAAAGAAGTCTTTGTTACGAATATACTTACTCATTAGGTGATAAGAGAAAGGCCGGATTAACCAACTGAATATTGATCGCCCGAGGCGTATTAACGTCGGTGTGTTTTCGTAAATCCTGCCGTTATAGAGCCAAAGTACTTTGCCTACATGCCAATACAATAGGGGAACCGGGGGCATAAAGGTCACGATGTCGATGTCACAACATATTCGGTAGGTCTTCTTGCTTAAACGGTAGTTCTTTTTGAAACTCCAATCACCGACCGCGGGCTGCCCAAACGTGACGATTCGTTTAATACAACCTGGGTATTTTTGGTCCAAGTAATCAGCGAATACACAGCCAATAGAGCCTCCAGAAGAGTGGCCGGTTATAGAAATCCTTTTTCCTTGTTCTAACAAAGGCAAGAGTGTCGCTTCTAAGCGTTCGATAACGGTTTGCCCAAGCTTGTCTTCGTTACGACTCGGCTGGCTTTCTTGAAACATGAGATGATAGAAACCAGCATGTACACGATAGTTCAGCCCAATCCTTTTACAGCTTCTTGTCCATAGAGCAAAGGTAAGCAACCAATCTGAGATACTGTGCGATCCTTTGACAACCACAACCACTTCATCTTTGTCACTACTCCATAAAACTCGAATCATGGTTTTGCCAAACTGGTTCTTTATGATGCGCTGTCCATTAGGATCAAAACCGTAACGAGTCTGTCTAAAAACTCTCGGGTAGGCGAGGTTACAAAGAACCGCGTAGCGTTCATATTGGTATCGTTTTAGTGACTTCACGTTTTCATTTCGTAATTATAGTTGCGTAAAACTTTAGCCTTTGAATGTGAAAAGCGCATGAAAACGAAGGAGTGTTTCTTTCATTCAACTGAATCAGCGGTATTTAGTGAATCTTCAAACTGGACTTCGGCTTATGAGTTCCTGTTAAAACTCAAAATCTACGCATAAGAACCGTACAAGCTGCACTAAATTCATTCTGTAGAGTTCGATAATTAATCACTTGAATTAAATGATAAAATTTATTGTTGACGAATTTTTTTCATCCGTTAAAGTACACCTCGTTCTCACGGCTTAGGTCGCGGAGAGATGGTGTTTTACTCTTCAGTAATCAGCATCGCATGATTGCGTTGCCCTGGTGGTGGAATTGGTAGACACAAGGGATTTAAAATCCCTCGGCGTTCGCGCTGTGCCGGTTCAAGTCCGGCCCGGGGCACCATCTATCTAGTTTCTACTTTTAGTAGAGTGTTGAACAAAGAGTGGTTCTCTTTAAACACTTCAATATATTTTATGTTGATAAAGGCGCCTTGGCAGAGTGGCTATGCAGCGGATTGCAAATCCGTGGACCTCGGTTCGACTCCGGGAGGCGCCTCCATTCTTTCTCTTACGTTTTGATAAGGTAAGAAATTAGAAGAATGAAAATGCGATACTAGCTCAGTTGGTAGAGCGCAACCTTGCCAAGGTTGAGGTCATCGGTTCGAACCCGATGTATCGCTCCAAATTTTGTAATGTTGATTCATTTTGACATTAAGATGGTGTTTTACTTTTCAGTAATCGGCATCGCAATAAAGAATTGCGTGCCCTGGTGGTGGAATTGGTAGACACAAGGGATTTAAAATCCCTCGGCGTTCGCGCTGTGCCGGTTCAAGTCCGGCCCGGGGCACCATCTATTTGATTGTTACCTTGTTGGGTAGTAATCAAAAGAGTCGTTCTCTTAAAACACGACTTGAAGGCGCCTTGGCAGAGTGGCTATGCAGCGGATTGCAAATCCGTGGACCTCGGTTCGACTCCGGGAGGCGCCTCCATCATTTAGAAAGCCCGATCAGAAATGGTCGGGCTTTTTTACGTCTTTAGGAAAGTGATTTGGCTTTTGAGTGTTGCTAGTTAAAAGGTCCAAAGCTGATCAGTGAACTGTACCTTTTCGATACTGGATAGCACGTTCAAGCCGTCACGCGAAACAACGGTATCATTTAGCTGAAATTTACCATTCCCCAGATCATGAATTTGGTATTCACTTTTAGGGCCATGAGCGATCACTGTATTTACCCCCGCGTTTCCGGTTACGCGGTTGTCATGCTCGTTGATCTCAATATTCGCATCATTGTTACCTGATAGCGTTAGTTTAGTCAGATATTGAGAGTGATGAGTATAGGACGTCGCTGGGTCATACTTCATTTTAAATGTTCCGGTGAATGTATCGGCAAGGTATGCATCGTAAGTCAAGGTTGGAGAGAAAATCTGTTCTACTATCGCTTGTGCATCGGGGTCTTCTTTTGAGAAATCGTCGCGGGTTTTAACTTGGTATAACCCCCACATACCTTTGCCGTTGTATGATCCCCAAAGCCCGTAGTAGCTATCAATTACAGCGGCAAAGTACTCTTGATCAACGCTGACTTCTTCTTGCCACTCTTCTAAAATATCACGGGGTGGTGTGTAAGCATGGTGTAATGCTTGTCTCTGTATCGCATTAAATTCTTTTTGAAATTCAGGTAATGCGGTTACTGCATCTTCAGGCGCGTTAAAAACCCCGATGCCATAGTCATGGACTAAATGCAGTATTTCCTCATAAGAGGCGTCACGATGCTCTTCATAATCTTGTTGGACATACCATTCACCGCCTTCAACCTGAATCTCTTCTTCGAACAAGGGCTGCCCGGTCAAGTCATCGTTGTATCGTGGCTCATCGTAATAATTCATTAGCTTTAGTATTGCGCCATTGTCGGCCATCGCGTTTGCAATCTCGCGTTTTGAGTCAGTGCTCCCATACTTAGTGCCATCAACAGGGGTTAGATAGTGGTTGAGAACATTGACGGCTTTGACTATTTGATAATCGCTCAGGCGATCCATAATCAAAATATGGATAGATTTGCCATTCGGGGCATTGACCGCGACATATCGGTTGTAGCCGGCTTGAGAGTATTCAGCGAATTGAGAGGGAACGGCTTCAATCGTGACTCCATGTACAACTGACGGTGCTGCGTTTGCCTGATTGAATAGCGATTTACTTTGATTTGAACCGCATCCAATGAGAAAGATAGCTGTCGCTAAGGTAGCTAAAGATAGAGTTTTCATGACACACCTTATTATTCATACGAAGTATCAATATACGGAACTGAAGTGCGTTGTTTAGTGACAGAAGTTGCTGTTAGACAAACTCATACAATACCTTACAAATCGAGGCTTAATTCGTTGCTACTAACTTTACCGGCTGCGAGTGAAGTGACCCGTCCTGATAT
>NZ_JBFRLX010000291.1:0-565 GCF_041470165.1 Vibrio sp. 10N.286.46.A8 | reverse complement strand
AAGTGCGATAGTTGCACCAGCTAGAGCGGTAATTTCGCTTTGGTCATAGGCTGGAGACACTTCTACCACATCCATACCAACCATGTTGATACCTTGTAAGCCACGGATTATTTTGAGCACTTTATCTGAATTCAAACCACCACACACTGGTGTGCCCGTACCCGGTGCAAACGCAGGGTCTAGACAGTCAATATCAAACGTTACATAAACAGGTTTGTCGCCAACAATACCTTTTACTTGAGCAATGATCTCATCCACGCTCATGTCATTCGCTTGCATCGCATTAATAACATTAAAGCCGTGACCTTCCTGCTTATACTCTGTACGAATACCTATTTGCACAGAATGCTCAGGCGAGATTAGCCCCTCATTTGGCGCATGGTAGAACATGGTGCCGTGATCGTAACGACTGCCCTGACTGTAAGTATCAGTGTGCGCGTCAAAATGAATCAGAGCCATCTCACCGTACTTCTTGCCGTATGCTCTTAGCAAAGGCAGTGTAATGAAGTGATCGCCACCTAAACCTAACAGTGTTTTACCACTGTTTAGAATCGCATCAGCGGCT
>NZ_JBFRLX010000290.1:0-319 GCF_041470165.1 Vibrio sp. 10N.286.46.A8 | reverse complement strand
ATCAGCTAGCATGCGTTGGCACTCTTTCCATACGCGCTGTGCGGCTTCAATATCTTTCGCCTTATTTTGAGTTTCCCAAGTAAAGCCTGTACCCATCACTTGGAACTCTACATCGAGTTTTTGAAGAACGTTCTTTTCACCGTTATCCCAGGTTCCCTTTACAAACTGAGCAACGGCACATTTCTTACCGTGACCGACTGCACGTGTAATCGTACCGAAACCTGATGTCGATTTCCCTTTCCCGTTGCCAGTAATAACCAATAACAGTCCTTTCACTTCTTGCGCTGCTGCAACACGTGCATCGACTTGCTCTTTTACT
>NZ_JBFRLX010000289.1:0-5390 GCF_041470165.1 Vibrio sp. 10N.286.46.A8 | reverse complement strand
GATGAAGCAAGTAATGTCGTCGGTTCTCATGCTGATATACGTGGATTGCTCATCGTTTGATGAGTAGAGCCTACCTTACTTGTTCCGTCGTGGCACCTGTCTTCAGTCTATGCTCGTGGTTCAATACAGCCGAAGCTATATTGCCGTCCTAACGCCGTCGGTGTTTGTGCCACTCCCGATGCTTTATCCAATGCGATAACACTAATTCTGTCTTCATGCCGGTAATCGAGTGATTCGAGTTTTAGGATCCACATCGCTGATGACAACTTCACGAGTAATCGCCCAGATGTAAGCGATCATCTCTCTAGCGATGGCGACCACAACGACATTTCGGTGTTTACCTTTTTGTAGCAGTCGTTGGTAACGATGACATAACCTTTGCTGGGCCTGCCAAGCGATATCGACGATCTCTTTAGGCAGTCCTTCTTGCCTTAGTTGGAGCTCTACAGAGATGTTCGCTTTGTGCTTATAGGTGTGTGCGCCTTCGACCAGCAACCGTCTGGCCCGACTGTTGCCACACTTTGTTAAGCTGCCACGACGAGTTTTACCTCCACTAGAGTTTTCTGTTGGAACGAGTCCGAGGTAAGCCATAAGCTTTCTTGGATGATCAAATCGTCGTAAGTCACCCAGTTCGGCTATTGTGCCGAGTGCTACGAGTAACCGGACTCCACGCATAGCTTGAATGGCTTTCACCACAGGATAGTATCGCCAGTTTTTGACTGAATGGAGTAGTTCGTTATCGAGTCGTTGAAGCCGTTGCATTCGCTCATTGATGGTAATGATCATCTCTTGTAAAACGATTTGCTGACTATGATGAGGAAGAATGAGGTCGGTTAGCCACCGTAGATGCTTTTTAGACCAGTTATCATTCACCGTCGCTTGGATATTATTGCGAAGAAGAAAGCCTTTGAGTTGGAATTTTGCGTCTTTGAGATCTTTCATTGCGGTTTCTCTGGCACGCGAGAGGTCTCGAATGGCTTCATCTTCTGCTTCCGGTACATAGATGGGTGTGAGCTCTTCGGCTTTTAACAGCTTGGCGAGCTTTGCAGCGTCTCGTTTGTCGGTTTTAACTCTATCGCCTGGCTTTTTAGGTATAAGTGATGGAGCGACGACATAGCAGCAGTGTCCAAGGCTCGTCATTAAGCGATAAGTCCAGTAACCACATGGTCCTGCTTCATAGACAAAGTGCAGAGTGGCTTTTGGATACTTGGATTGCAGCTGTTTGGCCAATTTAATCAACGCGGACTTATTCGATTTAATACGGCCAAGGTGTAGTGGATTTGCCCCACGATGTTCTTGTAATACAGTGACTTGAATAAATGACTTATGCGTATCTAAGCCAATAAAAATTATGCTATCTTTATTCATGCTAGCCTCCAAATTTAGTTGTTTGACGCACTAATTATGGCTCTGGCTTTAAGCTAACCCACGATATTGGAGGCTAGCACCTTTCGTGGGGGTCATTATGTCTATAAATAAATAGGTTAGGTGGTAATTTTGAAAGCAAAAGTTTTTGTCGCATCTTCTGTTGAAGGGCTAGATGTAGCGTATCCATTGCAGGTTAATCTTCAGCACGATGCAGATATTACAATATGGAGCCAAGGCGTATTTTCATTATCTGTTACGCCACTGGATTCGATAACAGAAGCACTGAATGCATCAGATTTCGGCATCTTTGTATTTAGCCCAGATGACGAAACTAAAATAAGGGGTGATGTATCTGATTCGGTTCGTGACAACGTGATCTTTGAACTTGGTTTATTCATTGGTAAATTAGGAAAAAGAAGGTGTTTTATTGTTATGCCTGATAACGTCGACTTACGGATTCCAACTGACCTTGTTGGGGTTACACCGGCAAAATATTCCGGTGAACGTGATAAGTCTGAAATTGCGGCAGCTTTGGGGCCTGCTTGTCATGAGATCAGGCAAGCAATGAAACTTCAAGGGGCATTTCATAGCGTAATGGAAACATCAGATAAAATTCCAGCAAATGACCACGATAACTATGATGAAAATGATAAGGTCGCTTTGCTTGAAGCTTGGCTACATAATGAAGCGGAAGAAGGTGTGGCAATTCGTTATATTGATGTTGATAACAATCTAAAGTTAGAGTTGGGATCGACTAAAAGACTTCTGCCAATAATATTCCAAAGAAACACAATTTATAGAATGGATGTGGCTGGCGGGAATGTGTTTAAATTTACGGTAGATACACCGTACTTTTAAATTTATTTATAACAAATGCATCAACACGATTTACTACACTCGGCAATCTCAGTTTGCCGGGTGTTTCTCGTTTTAAGGCGTCAATATTAAGTATAATTGCATAGTAGTAAACGTGTTATGCAGGCGTTAGAACTTATAGGGAAAGTTGATGAAAGTGCATGAATGCGTATCTTTTATGCTGATCGAGCACGATAGTGTGTTACTCGAAAAACGTAGCGAAATAAGAGAAACAGATGCGGGCGTAATAAATATTCCCGGTGGGCATATCGAAGGTGATGAAAGCCAAGTTCAAGCCTTGTTTCGTGAAGTTAACGAAGAATTGAGCGTGAACCCAAAATCATACAAGTATCTTTGCTCTCTATATCACCCAACTAGTGAACTGCAATTGATTCATTACTATGTTGTTGACTGTTGGTCGGGGGCAATTTCAGCACAAGAAGCTGAAAGTGTTCATTGGTATCCGCTATCATCAGCTCCAGTTGGCATTGAAGCTGATAAATTGGCACTTGCTGAGTTTTTCAGGGTTGGGCAATACCTTTAGGCACAGTTCTAACAAAGCGTTTAAGACAGATTCTCAACGCATGGCATTTTTCGTTCTATCGTTGGGTTTTGTGTTTACGGTGGTATGGTTAGGTTCAGTGGTGGCGTTGCTCACTACTTAACGCGGCGTTAAATACCAGTAGGAATGTATGGAAAAGTTAGAATTTAGTTCTTTATCGGAATATCTTGAGATTATTAATTCAATACCCCGAACGTTAAATTGCCATTCTAGTGATTTATGGTTTAGAGGGATAAAAGATGAGAAAATGGATCTGATTCCAGGTATATGTTGGAGAGGGATTCCTTCTAATAGAGAGGAGTCGATGGTAGCCGAGTTTATGACTTATTACCAAAATTACTCAAGCTATAACCCCCATGATGCATTTGAACTTTTAGCATTAATGCAGCATTACGGGCTGCCTACAAGGTTGCTTGATTGGTCAATGTCACCACTGGTGTCCCTATATTTTGCGTTAGAGCAAGAAAATAATGGAGCTACTCGTGCAGTTTGGGTGATGCGCCCTCATCTCTTGAATGAGCTATCGCTGGACTTTAAAGGTATTGTTGCGCCTAACACATTTAGACCAACAATGATTAATGATTACTTACCCAAGTATTTACGGAGTAATAATTCTGACCTTCCAGATAGTCCAATAGCTTTATCATTACCATTGATAAATCAACGAATGATTAGTCAAAAAGGAGTGTTTACACTTCATGGTTTTAATAATAACCCCGTTGATAAGGTTATTGCAGAAAGTAAAGAGACTGGGTGTTTAAAACTAGTGCTCAAATCAGAAGATTATAGACACAATATATTAGAACAATTGTATTCTAGTGGGATAAAAGAAGATGATGTCTATCAAGACTTAAATTCTTTGTCTCAGAGAATCATGCGCGAATTTGGTATTTAACAAAGCAATCAAGGTGATGCGTTACACTCGGCGGTTTTGGTATGAAGTCCGGTGGACTTTGCTGGTTCAGTGGGGCACACCTTATTGCAGGCGTTAGCCCTATGGAGATAAATTTGAAATTATCATTGATGGCAGCGGTAGCTGAAAATGGAGTAATTGGCTCTGGCCTGGATATACCTTGGATTGTTAAGGGTGAGCAGCTGTTGTTTAAGGCAAGGACTTTTAATCAATGGTTGCTACTTGGCCGTAAAACTTTTGAATCAATGGGAAAACTGCCAAACCGTAAATATGCGGTTATTTCTCGTTCTCCATCTACATCGAACGATCCTGATGTTTTATATTTCAAAAGTGTTGAAGACGCCTTGGGTTATTTAGAAACAGTAACCGAGCATGCGTTTGTGTCTGGTGGTGGTCAAATATATAAGTCACTCATTACGCAAGTGGACACAATTCATATTTCAAAAATTCATAAACATATCTCTGGTGATATTTTCTTCCCTGAACTACCAAGAGATTTGACTCTAGTTTTTGAACAGCGATTTAGTTCAAATATTGATTATACGTACCAAATTTGGCAAAAGGGCTAACAAGGCGCTAAAGACTGATTCGCGAACGCGTGCCGAACTCGCTAACGCTCAAACATGGCACACGTTCACTCACAGCTTAGCTTGGCGTTAACTGCCATTGTCAGAGTCAACACTTGGATTTTAATTCGTTCCGATATTAATTCGAATCGTCGAAGGCTCCTAGAAATAAGGATCCTAAATGACCTGTGTTATCTCAAAAACCTAAGCACCTTAATTTAGGCCGAATTTTTCAATCAAATTCGATTTTATCTTGTACTGGTAGTAACGATTTTCATTTCCACATTCGCTACCAGACTTAAACTTTATTGCCCCATTCTGAGTATATTTTGAATTAACAAAGAAGTATTCACATCCTTCTATCTTAGGTTCGTTATAATGTTCAGATTCTCGAATTTTAATACCCAATAAAGTGCCATTATTTTCAAAGCCTTTAAATTGGTGCATTATTTTCTGATCTTTCTCAGTAATGTTCACACCTTTACCAATTAACTTTTTAGATATCTGGTGTAACTTCTCTTTTTTATCAAACATGTCGACAAGTTCTTTTGTTACTCTTATTGCTGTTTCATCCTCTGTACAGATAAAGTCTAGCGGCGAACGAGCCAATGAAAAACATTGCACAGAAGGCTTTGAAAGGTATGTTATTGACTTTTCTAAATTGTCCTTGTCTGTTGCGTTAAGTTCAATTGCGCTAGCTTGCATTGAAATGAGTAAGGTGGCACCAATTAATAGCTTTTTCAAAATGATAATCTCATGGGTGATTTCTAGTTTAGGTGACTATATAGGTACCTATTTTTCGTATCATTATACTAAATTAGAGCTTCGGCTGCACTTTTGCATAGTGGACTAACGAATTGTAATCCTTCATTAATGGCTAGCGCGAATATGTCAGTTAACAAACTGTTTAAGAGTGATTCTCAACACGTGGCATTTTTACTATGCGTTGCGTATAGTGTTTAAGGTGGCATGCGGCGGCATCGGTATTGTGTTGCTCACACCTTAACAGGACGTTGATATGACCCCCACTGTCAATTAAAAACGTAGAAGTTTCTCTCCTGTATTATCAGAGCTTTTCTTGTTGCTTAGGGGATAGTGTTACCGCATCGATGAAGCAAGTAATGTC
>NZ_JBFRLX010000288.1:0-390 GCF_041470165.1 Vibrio sp. 10N.286.46.A8 | reverse complement strand
AATATAAATCAAAAAAATGCCTTATCTTTCCCAGTACGCTTCTTCTAGACTATCTTCTCTTTCAGGAAGGCCTCGAGATAATCGTGGCGAGTGCTGAACTAATACTTCATAACTTGCGCGGTTTGAATATTTACAAACTTGTGAGAAAGAAGAATACGTCAAGAATGAATGCTGATGCTTACTTGAGTTAGGCACATTTTCTTTATGGTACTTATTAGCGGCCATATCATGTAATAGAGCAGACAACGCAGCATCACCGGCACCATTAGTATTCTTAATCTTTTCTGGGCCGCCCATGTAAGGTGCGATATGCGAATAGATTTTCGTTGGATTTTCGCATAAATCTTTATGTGCGGGACGACTAAACTCATAACGGTTAAATTCAGCAAT
>NZ_JBFRLX010000287.1:0-10412 GCF_041470165.1 Vibrio sp. 10N.286.46.A8 | reverse complement strand
CTATATAGCACGTCATAAATAGTGTTTTAGATCGCTTTATCGGCCAAGCAAAATAAACATAAACTAACGATATTGCGCTCGACAATAGAAATAGGGCTAGAATCACCCCATCTTTCATAACAAGTGATTGCTTTAATTGATGCTCTTTCGAAAATAACGCACTGGCATTTACAGTCTTACCCCTAGGGAATTTCACTAAAACATGACTGTATTCAAAATTTTTGTTCAGCCGCAGCGAGCGATAATACTCAAACAAAAAATTGCCAACAACTTTGCCGTCTTGATCAACAAAAAACAGCTCGCCGGTCCGGGATGAAAGAGATTTCCAAACTAGATGTTCATATGATTGGTTGTCTGAAGGTAGTGCAAGCTTAAGCCAACACGACTGATTAGGTTCAGGAATACAAGTAACAATTGAGCTCCAGCCTTCTTCCTTATATAGGATGGCATCAACCGAAGAATCACTCACTACCATGCCATATTCGAAATCACTGATTTGCTTGAAATCTAATTCGTTAGCATGGCTAGTGAACGTTATCAGCACTGAAAAAAACAACATAACTAGCACTGTAAATGGCACTCTCAAATCCTTATTAAATCAAATATCGCGCGGCAAAAGAGCCCCATAAGTCCATATACTTGCGAGTTTACCATGTTAATTATTTGTAATTTGTAAGGGAATGTAATAACGTCAACGCATTACTATTGAGCAAATGAATCAACATGAATATCAGGTTGGTTAATTGCACGTTGATACAACACTTTACATTGCTAAAATGATAAAGCGTCTCTCGTATTCACATTCATACTCCATTCATTTTTATTGTATTAAACTGTCGTTACTTGCTTCTTTTACTAAGGCCACTGCATGCAAAAACCAAGCGCTATACTCATCTGTATCGCTGTAGCTATAGGCTCGACATCAAGCTTTGCACAAGATGATCACCATAACGGTCATGATCTTGTACAAGATGTTCATAAAGCGGGAACCCGTATCGAATTTGAAGAAGATCAAGACGAAGTCTATGAAGCGGTGCAAGAGGGCTACATTCGCCCTTTCTCAGAAATGTATGCTGCGGTTGAAAACGACCTTCATGGCCGAATCATTAAAGTAGAACTAGAAGAAGACGATGATATTTGGGTGTATGAGCTAAAAATAAATTACCAAAACAATATCATTAAAGTGGAATACAACGCTGAAACGTTAGAAATGCTGATGATTAAAGGTCGCAACTTTAAAGAAGCGATCAAAAACTCCCACGAATAATAAATAACAATAAAAAGAGTGATACATGAAAATTTTAGTCGTTGAAGACGAACCTCGTTTGGGCCAACAAATTCTAGAGACCCTTGAGGGAGCCGACTGGGTTCCAGAGCTTTCTCAAGACGGTATCGACGCACTCTACCGTGCAACATCGGAAGAGTGGGATGCCATCGTTCTCGATTTAGGTCTACCTAAGCTTGACGGCCTAACCGTATTAAAAGGCATTCGAGACGAAAACATTAACACGCCAGTGATTATCCTTAGTGCGCGTGACACGCTTACTCAGCGTGTAGAAGGCTTGAATGCAGGCGCTGATGACTACCTAACTAAGCCATTCGAAATGGTCGAGCTGATAGCCCGCATTCGTGCTCAACTGCGCCGAGCGTCAGGCAGTGCTGCTCCTATACTTCAAATTGGTGATTTAAGCCTAGACACACGCAGCTCTAAAGTGTTGTGGCAAGGTCAAGCGGTTAGCCTCACGGCGCTAGAATATAAAGTTGTCGCGTACTTCATGCATAACCAAAACAAAGTTATCTCGCGCACTGAGTTGGTTGAGCACATCTACAAGCAAGACTTCGACCGCGACTCAAACACGGTTGAAGTGTTCATCGGTCGTATTCGTAAGAAAATCGCACCAAAGATCATCAAAACCGTTCGTGGCCTTGGCTACCAACTGAATGCTGAATAACGCTGTATTTAATTAAGCTAAGAGCAATCTCCAATTAGTGGACAGCCTGTGCTGATCGTTGTTGTTCTCATAGCAAGATGAGCAAAGACAGGCTGGTAACGTATGAATCTAAAAAAACGAACACTTAAAAACGTCAGTCTAAAAAGCCGCTTGCTCCTCGCCGCGGCTTTTTGGCTAGGTGCGATGATATTAGCGGCAGGCGTCGGAATACCTAAGTTGGTTAACGATTACTTGGTCGATGACGTCAAGCAACAGCTCAGCCTAACCATGGACGAGTTAACCGCCAACATAGAAACCAACGACAGTGGTAACCTCATCATGGCAGAGCGTCTGTCTGACCCTAGGTTTAACCAACCCTACAGTGGTATTTATTGGCGAGCCGCTACTCAAGACCAGATTATTCGATCTCGCTCGCTATGGGACAAAGACCTCACAATCAAGCGTTCGCCGATTCATACTTCAATCAAAGGGCCTGAGAAAGAAAAGCTGATTTACATCGAGCAGGATATCTATCTGCCTGAACTGAACGATCCTGTCACGATCACCATAGGTATTGATGAAGATCCATTAGAATCCACACTGACCGAACTTACAGGTCAGGTCTGGTTGATTCTGATGCTACTGTTTGTGGGCGTGCTGATGTTGATTGGTATTCAAGTCAGTTGGTCGCTATTGCCACTCAGTAAGATGCAACGTGAACTGGTGATGTTGAGAAACGGCGAGCAACAAGGGTTAAGCGACAACTACCCGAAAGAGGTTTCTCCATTAGTTTCTGATCTCAATGCCCTACTCTTCCACTATCAAGAGTTATTGGAGCGAGCGCGTAACCACGCTGGAAACCTATCTCACGCGTTGAAAACACCGCTGTCGGTTTTGAAAAATGAGATAGAGCGACTTCCAGACGATGACAAAACATTGTTACAGCAACCCATTCATCAGATTCAGAACCAAATAGATTATCATCTTGGCCGTGCGCGCATGGCTGGTGCAATGAACATTCTATCGGTGAAATCTTCACCTTGTGAGCGTGTTGAAGCTATCTCAATGGCGTTTGATAAAGTGTATGCCGCCAACGAAGTCACCATGATTAACGAGCTAGACTCTGAGATTGAAGTGGCGGTCGAAAAAACCGACCTTGATGAAATGGTCGGCAACCTACTCGAGAACAGTTACAAATGGGCGAGCAGTATTATCCGAGTCCATTCGAATGAACTCGACGATGGCAACATTGAATTGGTGATTGAAGATGATGGCCAAGGCATTCCTGAAGAGAAGCTTGAGCAAGTCACCAAACGTGGTGTTCGACTTGATGAAACCACACCGGGAACAGGATTGGGGCTTAACATCGTGAATGAAATGGCACACAGCTACCGAGGCAGCCTAACGCTCAGTAAGAGCTCAATGGGCGGATTGAAAGCCTCTCTGGTGCTTAAACTAAGCAAAGGTTAATAAGCTAAACGCGCTAAATAAACTAAGTAAACTAAGTAAACTAAGTAAACTAAGTAAACCATGTAAGCACGATAAGCCCTAGCGCAACGCTAGGGCTTAACTTTATTCTGGTTTAACAAAGCTTTTCTCGCTTCAATATGATTAGCTCATCGAGTGAAGCCCAATCATATTGCCTTCCGTGTCACTCACTACACTGATAAAACCATGCTCACCAATGTCCATTTTGGGTACTTGTAGCGCGCCACCATTGGCCGCTGCCAAACTGGCTTCTGTGGCACAATCCTCATAAGAGAAGTAAACCATGGTGCTGTTGCCTCCCGCTTTTACACCGGACATCTTACATAAAGCTCCTGTGGCGCCATAGTTCCCCATATCGCAAGGAAATACCCACATCTCAACTTCGATTCCGGTTTCATTGTCTAACTTATCCAGCGTCACTTTAAACACTGATTCATAAAAAATTTTTGCTCTCGACATGTCATCAACATATATTTCAAACCAACCAATCGGATTCATTTGCATAACGTTATCCTCAGCTGTCGCTGCTTGTTCGCCCTTAATCAGCATAGTCAAAATTGAAAAATTTATAGCCGAGGAATTACATGAGAGGGGGTTATGTTTCTTTAGATATAGTCCAGTAGAAATCATAAAGCCTTGTTTGAAGGGGATTTAAACAAGGCACAAGTTAGTCGCTCTTATATATCGCTCTGTATATCATTTACAGCCACATCTAGAATTTGCACATTATCATTATGAGTCGCGACTCCAATCATTAAAATCCTACCATCTGTATAATAGTCATGATCTTCATTCATCACTTCCACCGTTGCTAATGGGTACTTGTCTAGCTCAATATCTGGTAATGACGTTCGTATCTGATTAGCAAGCCTATCTCGCTCTTCATCAACATTAGGGTCAATGTTATGCAGTATGGTCACAATGCCTGAGTAAGGGGTGACTTTAAGGCCATCATCATAGCTGATTGCACCTAACCACTGAGGCTGGTTAGTTTGAACATCAACACCAGCGCGCCACCAGCGAATATGGCTACGCTTCATCAAGTTACCCGGCAACTGAAACGCCATATCTTGTGGCTTGTCTCGCCAATACAAATCGGACACTGGCGGAGTTTTGTCTCTAAGCAATGCGAGATAGCCAGCCCATTCAATCTCATTTCGAGAAAAAGTTTGATTCTCTATCCAGCCCAATTGTTTCATTAAGTCTCTTGGGGTTGCTCCAACATATAGTACGTTGATCGCTTGTGCCGAGTAGAATGAAGATTTGCCGGGGAACGCTTTATAGGTAACCGAATTCCAGTCGACGTTGTCAATTTGAGCCGTCTTTTGTTGATTCTGAAAATCATCCGCTTTCCAGAAAAAGTGTGCGTAGTTCGCAAACAATACCCACGCCAACAGCAACGCACTGGATTTAAGCACCAAGCGTCGCCACTTCATTCGATAACCAATAATGGTGAAAACCAATACCGTGAACACACCGGCGATCAAACTATTATGCTCAGAGATAAATATCTTAAGGCTATTAAGCCACGGGAAGTTTTCAACGCCGTGCGCCAGTAACATGCCCCAAGCAATGAACTGTCCACCACCAAGGGCCAAGCCGATAAACGCCAACACACTAAAATTACGCCACCGTACACGATGCGAGCCCGCTATAAATGGCACAACCCAAGCGATAGGCCCTAATAAACGAGCAAAAAGAATGATGTATGTGCCTTTGCGAGCAACCAGATAGCGGCAGCGCGCAATTAATCTTTTGGTTTTAGGACGAAACTTAATGAGCCTTCGCTGCGCTTTCGCACCGTATTTATAGCCAATAAAATAACTGAGTTGGTCACCAAGCAAACCGCCTAGCATCACCAAAACCAACGCCATCCATGCACCTGAATACAGTTGAAAGCCCGCTGCGATAAAGAAGGGCTCTCCCGGTACAAATAAGTTTGGGCCAATGAGAGCATCACCCAACGCCCCCAGAAACAGCCCTAGTCCATCAAACATAACAACCTCAGTGCTTACTGTTCTTTATAATGACCGAACTTGTAGTTCATCTCGTTGTTACGCATTTCGCCTTTAAAAAAGCGTCTTACATTGGCTTTAAGGTAAGTAGATCCTGTCTTTACAACACCATCTTGGTCTAAACGACGTGGGTCAAAACCAAAGGTCATATTAAGGAATCTAAATCGCCATGTTTTGCTCGCACGTTTTACATAGTCACAGTCTTCACACAGTACGATCTCTTCATCGAAACCGCCGATTTCATCATGCGCTCGTTTAGTCGAGAAAATACAGGCGCCAATCGCCGTCGGGAAAAAGAACTGGGTAGTAAATAAGCCTGCGTTAAACAGCCCGTAACCAAACTTGTGTACAAGCGGCAGACCTTTCGAGCTCATGTACACACCCGCCACTTCAAGCTTCTTCTCCTCTAATTCATAAAGCGCTTTCGCAAGGAAGTTTCGGGGCAAACTCACGTCAGCATCTAAGAAAAGGATTCGGTTGTACTGCGCTAATGAAGCGCCTGTGTTTCTGCCAAGGCTCACACCGCGATTTTCCATATGATGAACCATTAACTTTGGCAACGCGCTTTCATAAGCTTGTGCCACCCCTCTTGTATTGTCTTCACTGTTCGAGTCGACAACAATCACCTCAAATTCTTGATGGGTTTGCACACTCAACTCTTCCATTAAGCGGCTGATGCGTTTCTCTTCGTTTAGCGTAATTACGACAATGCTTACCGGTTCCATATTTTCACCTATTCATTCTGCTGTTTAATTACCACTAAGATTAACCAACCAAGCCTTAACCAAGTCTTAGGCAAACATTCATTTTCCGTTCATTAACTTGATGATTTAGCAACGCTATAAATAGATAAGATAGGCAATGTAAAAGACGATAAAATGGGGTAAATAAGCGCTAGTGAACGTTTTATCTCCAAACGAATCATTTATCGAAGGAAATTCACTTTGAGATGGGCTTCTGACTTGCTCAGATTTGAATGTGATGTTAGTATCCGCGCTCGCTTAAGCATGAACTCGTTTATGCCTAAGCTTTACCACATACTCAAGGTCGCATTGAGGTGTGAAGTTAATTTTTACTAATTTGAGAGTAAAACTATGAAATTTGAAGCAGTAGTACGTACTGAACTAGGTAAAGGTGCGAGCCGCCGCCTACGTCACGCTGGTAAATTCCCAGCTGTAATCTACGGTGGCGAAGCAGCAGCTGTAGCTATCGAACTTGTTCACGCTGAAGTGATCAACCAAATGGATAAGCCTGAATTCTACGAAACAATCACTCTGTTGATTGACGGCGCAGAAGTTAAGGTTAAGCCGCAAGACGTTCAACGTCACGCGTTCAAGCCTAAAGTTGAGCACATGGACTTCATCCGTATCTAATTCCCTACCAAGGAATAAGATTGGATTAATCCAAGCCTTCTGCATAGAAAAGATAATCGATCTTACCAGTCGAGAAATCTAGAAATTCGAAACCCCGATGCTACCAACATCGGGGTTTCACCGTTTGTGAGCCCTCAAAAACGTCGTAAATCTCGCGCAATACACTGAAATCAATAACTTTCCCCTCCCCTATTTTGTCCCTATATTTTCTGGGTGGATTAAGGGTGGACTTATACAGTAGTTTTTCTAACACAAAGACTAGACCGCTTTTTCGCTAGGCTCCGCACACTCACTTTTCAAAACATAACACTGAGCCTCCCTGGCCCAAAATCATGGATTCGATTCCGAATTAGCGAATAAAGAGGAGTAATATTAGGATGGTTGTAGCAGTTTATCTTGGAAGGTTATCGTGCATTTACAGAGTCAAGCGGCCTGAATACCCGACTTTCCTTAGGCTCTTCTTTCTAGAGCGTTCGTAATGTCTTTTTTGAGTTCCTCTGAAAGGCGTTCGAATTGTTTTGGTACAACCAAACCTTCCTCGCACATTTGCATGAGTTGGATAAATGCTCGGCTTCGAGAATGGCCATCAAAAATAAGCTTCATTTGCTTTTGAGATTCTTTAGAGTACTCGCACATAAAGTGAAACCTTTCCCCTACAGATTCTGATTCATCAGTAATCGCTTTGATGGCTTCATCTAGCTGACGAGTACAAAACAGTTGTGCAGCTTCACTCTTTATCTCGCAAAAGATTATCCAATCAGACTCTTTGATATTCATACAGACCTCCACAAAGTGTTACTTCTTAGGGTAGAACATTAAGGCGTATAAAGGACGTGAGCGACACGATTACCCAATAGTAAACAGAGCGCTGTTAACACGAAATCTATTCTTTCATTTGAGTGCAAAGGTTAGCTTTGAGTGTTCTATAGCTGTAACTAGTAACCGGCTTCCAATACCCTTGTTCTGGTAATTTCGATTTCACTAGATGCTAAGAAATACAGGTATAAGATTTGGCCAGAGGTACATATAAGAATCCGCCTTAAACGATTTATTATGTGCGTTTCTGAAGATTAGCGACATGATGCTTATACTTCTTCTCACGCCAAAACCATATTGCATAACTTAAGGGGATAGCACCAATCGAGCTCCAGAAACCACTCATTAATACATCGGTAGTTTGCATCCAGCCCCAAGCTGTTTCTGACATAAACAACGGCTCAATACTTCGACCTACCATCACGCCTAAGATTGCTGGAAATGATGTACGAGCAGTAAATTTGAGACTTCCTTTTTTCCTCTCTAGCTTCCACTTGGAAAATTCGACATCTGGCTCTTTCACTATCTCCTCCATAAGATATCCTGCCTAAAGCACATAATGCCTAATTGAGTCGCTGACAACACTACCTAAACACTCAAACCTACGACCGAAATCACTGAAACTAATCCAAGTAGAAAATTACAAGCGTAACAGTCTGCTTAAATGCTTGTCATGGCGCAATTTGCAACACCTGTGGCGATTTACTACACTATAAATACAAACTAAATTAGGTGACATATTATGGCTACTGCAAGTGTACGTATTGACCAAGATCTTTTTGATAAGGCTGCGATAATGGCTAAAGCACTAAACCGCACTACACCAAAACAAATTGAGCACTGGGCTAAAATCGGGAAAATGATGGAAGACAACCCCGATCTACCTTATGAGTTCGTAAAGCAAGCAGTCATAGCAAAAGCTGAGAAGGAAGCAGGTAAATTAGAGGCTTACTCTTTTGACTAAGATTACCAACATTCTTCAGACACCTACTTTTAAGAAGGCGGTCAAGAAATTACACAAGAACCAAAAAACGGATCTAGATAATGCTATTCGAGCCCTTATGGAAGATCCGCATCTTGGTGAGCAGAAGAAAGGTGACCTGTTTTTCTTGAGAGTGCATAAATTTAAGGTGGTTAAGCAATTAACATTGCTCGGTTATAGCTATGAAGATGGTACTGTAACTCTCGAACTAATAGCTCTCGGCTCGCACGAAAATTTTTATCGAGATATGAAGAAAATATATTGATTCAACGTGATCGAAAATATCCTTGCCCGTCTGAGCCATACTCGTTTGTTGAACGAAGCCGCTACGCGGCAGAGTAAAACAGCTACCATCCATACTCTTGTAACGCTATAACTCTCCTTATGAACAACACCTTACTAACCTTAAACTGCAAGGTAAACGACCTGCAACTATTGATGCCTATTCTCGTGCGGTTCGTCGAAAGGCATTTGATAATAAGGAGAATGGCATCAACCAAAATAGAGGAGGTGTAACGACGAAAGAAACGAAAAATAGCTAACTGGCTAATAAGATTGCTATCGCAACCTTATCTTGGCCTCGCTCGCCTTGAGAAAAACCTCAAAGCGATGTGCCCTTCAAACTAAATTACACAATTTACTTAATAAAGTGGCTTCGGGCTTATTCAACACTTGGGATTTAGTGTTGGCTACGTAACACCTTAATCCTTATTAGTTAGCTTAAATTTCAACGAATTGTGCATACGGGCAAGCACTCACAAGTTCACTTTTAACACCTTTAATTAAGTGCTCTGGAACCCAAAAGTCCAAAGCTCCATCGGATTCATTAAACAGAGTTACGCACGTCCCTCCAATCGGGTCTTTCACAAACTGAATACGGACAATGCTAGTAGTACATATCGTGCTGCCTTTTAAGCTAAGGAATCGTTCCACAGCCAGCTTGCGGATCGTTATTTGATTACCCTCAACCTCGATGATTGCTTTGAGCTTTGAAGTTTTCAATTCGAACAAACCAAACAAGGCAGGAAACACAAATGTTGCGCATAAAACGACAATGATTATTGAAATAATATCCATAGCTTCACGTCCCTTTAAGCTAACGCCTGCATAACACGTTTGCTACGATACAGACCTAGCTGAATTTTAACGCCTTAATCACTGAAACTAAAGGCAAACTGACAACGCCGAGTGTAGCAAATCGTGTTGATGCATTGTTATGCGTACGGTTTATCCGATAGTTTCAACCATTCAGATTCTGAAGGCATTGTGGCAAATTCTTCGACGTTATCGCAGATAAATGCCTCATCCCAGTTTGCTCGCGAATTAACATAGACATGAGCCTTGATTGTTGTTTCTAAATCTTCGGACATCAATCCTGCTGGCACCCAATATTTATCTTTGGTTGAGCTAAGGTTCGGTACAGGGCTTCCACAACACTGACAAAATTCCGATTTAAAGCCTGAACTTGAAACATAACGACCAATAGAATTTGTACTCGAAAGCCATTTGAAATTATCCGCTTTAACAATTAAAGCTGAATTCGATGACGACCCAGATACTTTGCGACAAAGCGAACAATGACATTGATAAATCGGAGGTAAGGCACCAGATAGCTCAAACGACACCTCGCCACACAAACAAATACCTTTCAAACTCAAACTCCCTTAATCAAAAAAGTACGCATAGACATAATGACCCCCACGAAAGGTGCTAGCCTCCAATATCGTGGGTTAGCTTAAAGCCAGAGCCATAATTAGTGCGTCAAACAACTAAATTTGGAGGCTAGCATGAATAAAGATAGCATAAT
>NZ_JBFRLX010000286.1:0-5761 GCF_041470165.1 Vibrio sp. 10N.286.46.A8 | reverse complement strand
CTATTATAAAATACAATATGAATTTAAATAAAGTGAAAAGTGAAAAATGAAAGTTGCAGTTGTCATTCCTTGCTTTAAGGTGAAAAATCAAATTTGTAAAGTCTTAGATTCTATCGGGAATGAGGTGGATAAAATTTATGTTATCGACGATTGTTGCCCGGCAGCTAGTGGTAAGTTTGTTCTTGAAAACAATAAAGATACTAGAGTCCAAGTGATTTTTAGTGAAGTCAACTCTGGAGTTGGTGGCGCAGTGATGAAAGGGTATATTGAAGCCCTAAAAGATGGTATGGATATTATTATCAAAATTGATGGAGATGGACAGATGGATCCTACATTGATACCAAAATTCATAAACCCAATAATACAAGGGCATGCAGATTACACAAAAGGAAATAGATTTAATAGAATTGAGTCTCTTATTCTTATGCCTACAATAAGAAAGTTGGGGAATGCAATATTATCATTTGTCAATAAAGTGTCTAGCGGTTATTGGAAGGTAATGGATCCAACTAATGGCTATACTGCTATCCATCGTTCAGCTCTTTTAGAACTACCATTAAATAAAATTAGCCAAAGATATTTTTTCGAAAGTGATATGCTATTTCGTTTGGGTACGATTAGAGCTGTTGTTCAAGATATATCAATGGACGCAAAATATGATGATGAAGAAAGCAGTTTAGAAGTTAAAAAAGTTATCTTTGAATTTACGCCGTTATATATTAAATCATTTTTTAAACGTATATTTTACGCATACTTTCTGCGTGACTTTAATGTGGCTAGTATAGAGTTGATTTTAGGTTCTATTATGATGTTATTTGGTTTTTGTTTCGGTGTTATTAGTTGGTTTAATTCCATTTCGACAGGAGATGTCACTTCTACAGGAACTGTAATGATAGCTGTAATGCCTATTATTATGGGTTTCCAACTCCTATTAAGCTCACTTCATTATGATATAACTAACTCTCCATTACATCCTTTGCAAAAGAAATAGAAATAAATACATTGATCGCAAAGATTTATAATGTAGAGATTGTTGGTTTTATGTGAAAGTCCTGAAGGTTGTATTTTTAGTTAAAGGTACTTGATGTGATTTCAAGGTTTAAAAAAAATAAATTCTATAGTTATATATATATATTACTCTCATTTCCATTAATGATTTACCTTGCATTTCAAGTTCCAGCATTTCAAGTTGCTGATGAAGGCAGTCATTATCAAAGAGCATACCAAGTATCACAGGGAGAGTTATTTCCACAGAAAAAATTATTGCCTAATACTGTTGACGATTATACCGTTGGCGGGACAACTAGTCCTGAAATTAGTCAAATTGAGTTAGGTTACCTCCCTATCGCATTTAAACCAGATATGAAAGTAGACACGCAGTTGTCACTGGTTTTGAATAGCATCGAATGGGGAGGAAATAGTTGGGGTGATACTCGTAATGTGAGTATATACCCCCCATTTCTATATACACTTTCCAGTTTAGGGATTATTTTAGGAAAGAGCATAGATTTATCCGTATCAGAAACCTTGATTTTGTCTAGAATATTAAACGGCTCTATCGCAATTTTATTGTCAGCAGTTGCTATTTATATCGCGAACAAAGGCGTTGCTGTTCTATTTAGTATTTTAATGCTTCCAATGACCATATCTCAAATGGCATCGGTAAGTCCGGATGCCATTTCCTTTCCACTAGCAGCATTATTTGTGGCAATGGTTAGTCGATTTGATATTGAAAAAAATAACAGGTTTAAAATACTATTAATTATTAGCTCTGTATTTTTGGTGGTAATATCAATGACAAGGCCTCCTTATATTGCTCTATCTATGGTTTTTTTGGTTTTTTCGCTAAAGTATTGGAGTGATGAGGATAAAAGAATAAAGCTTATAGGTGCTTTTCTAATAAGTTTTATCTCTGTTGTTATTTGGTCTATTTATTTGACTTTTAACGTATCTGTTCCATTTGGCCCTGAAGGGGTGTCCTATCTGTTAAGGGTTGAACAGATTTTAAGTGCACCATTTTCATGGTTTGTTTTACTATTTAATAGCTTTATAGAGAATTATGCATTCTATGCTGTATCATTTATAGGGAAATTAGGATACTTGGACGTTAAATTGCCAATATGGTATTATTTCTTCGCCGGGGTTTCATTATTTCTGATATTTTATTCTGATGTTGGAAGGCTTTGGGGGCGTAGAAAGGGGGAGGTTTATCATAAATTACTCTTGCTATTAGTAATTATCGTAGCCATTTTTAGCATTTTTCTGGTTTTGTCTATATCATGGACGCCAATGTCCAGTTCTACAATTCAAGGTGTTCAAGGACGGTATTTTATACCTATTTCTCTATTTTTATGTTTACTATGTGAAGGCGAAAAAAACGATAAAAGTGGTTGTTTAATACAGAGGTTAGGCGTGTTTTTGTTTGGTTTTATTACTATTTTAGTTGTGCCGCTGTCTGTTTTTGAAAGGTATTATTAATTGATACCATTAATATTTTCACTAGAGGTCTTATGAAAGATATTCAGCAAGTAATCAGATATCTTATTGGTGGAGGGTCTACAGCAATAATAAACTGGTCTTTAGTGTATATTTTTGTTGAGTTTTTTAGATTTCATTACTTGGCCAGTATGAATTCTGCTATTTTCATAATATATTTGTACTCATACTTTATTAACAAGTATTTTGTTTTTAATAATTATGAAAAAAAACATGTTAGACATGGTGTAGGGTTTATTGTTATGCGGTTGGTCCTGTTGTTAACTATTAATATCATTGTATATTTAGGCGTCGATGTTCTTGGTTTTAACTATTTGGTATTTATAATGGCAACAATGATTGGTGAGGCAGTTGTTAGTTTTTTAATAATGAAATTTTTCCTTTTTAGACCGAGTTTCTCTGAAAGTTAGAAGGGTGATAGAATATTATGGTTTATATTAATGGTGAAGAGTTAACTTGTCATTTTTGATGTGAGCGGAGTACAGCAGTCAGGTACTATCTTATGTTTATCAAAACATCGACTAGGGCTATGGTTTGCCCCTTCACAACTTATATAGTTTGAATGTTTGCCATGTTAAATGCCTCCTTTATCCACTATAATTGAAGGAAATAACTATATGAACTATTATCAAAGCTCACCACATGTTTATTAGCATAGTTTGATTTTTAACTAGAATAAATTCAACAGGTTGTATTTTATGCGAGGTAAATATAGATGAATTATTTTTTTGGATAATACACCGTATACTCGGTCAATGGTTCAGTAGTTTATGATGAACGGTAAGATCCCCGTGCGATACCCGATCTACATCGTGATGATGGCAATTGCTCGTTACATTACTCTGGGCATGAAAGAGTTGGATGCAGTACTTATCGTTTGGTTGTCTGTTGCAGCGTTTATCTTAGCAGCAGCAACACTTTTGATTCGAGTAGGGCACCATTACTGGCCATATGTGGATCTTCGAACCAAGCAGCCGGATGAGTAATTCAATTAACTGAAATATGATGATCTAAAAAATTCGCCCAGCACTGCTGGGCGAATTCATTTAGTAACATACTAACCTGATAAGCAGTGTTAGAAGTTATAGATCAGTGCGATTTCAACACGGGAAATGTCATCACTGCTACTGCCGACTACGTCACGTGTGTAGTCGCTATCTAATGCGTAGTACATATTTAACTCAGACTTTAAGTTGCCTGTGATGTAATTATGGAATTGCAGATAGAACTGGGTGTAAGCGTATTTTTCGTCAGACTCTGCACCAAATAATACATCTTGGTTGAGTGTGTAGATTGCATCATCTGTGTTGGCACGCCATGTCGACATAAAGCCAGCGATGATGGATTGTTTCGGCTGATACTCAATCACAGTGTAAGAACCGACCTGCATTGCGTTACCGTAAGCGCCATCATGCGCGAAACCCAGTGGGTCACCTGTCCACAAAGGGTTAAACGTGTTCACTTTGTCGCTGTTTTTATCTGAACCTGATGCGTAATGTAGGTTCAGACCTAAGCGATAGTTCCAGTCTGCTTTCCAGTTGTAGTTCAAATCGGCATAAGCCATGTAGGCTGAGATATCTTTACCTGCATGATCACCAAATTGATAAACACCGTCGAGCATGTAACCAAACCCTTCACTCACAAAGTCATGGGCATGTAAGCCTAAAACTTGAATGTCGACGTCACCGTCTGGTGCATTAACAAAGCTTTCATTGGTGAGTTTATTACTCATTATGTAGGCTTGCATTGCCCCGAAGTCAGTTCTCCAATTAGCGAATAAGCCAGTCGATTTTTTGCCATTGGTTTTATCATCCCAGTTGCCACCGAAGCTGCCATCTTTGTAGAGAGGGAATACTTCCTCGCCGTAGTATGCGTCAAAATTGATGCCTGCTACGCTGTATTTTGCGCTGGCTGCATTCCAACTTGATTGAACTGGCGTTGGTTCACGGTTCATCATTTGCCATTCATTTAAGTATATTTCTTGGCGACCAAGGCGGGTACTTAGGTATTGCTCACCGTCATCGAGTAATTTGAATTCGGTAAACAACTGGTGGAAGTCAGTACCGGCATCGTCTACTGGACCCGGACTATCGAGGTTAGTGTAATTGGTTCGAATTTCACCAAATACACGCATCCAGTCTTGGTAAGTCACATCGGTGGAGAATTGCATGCGAGTACGCAGTTCATTTTTCTTGCGGTTTTCTCCGTCGTACATGTGATTCCAACGGTTATCGACTGCGGCTTTTACATTACCGCTAAATGAGACTTTCCAGTCACCACTGTCATCAATATCCAAGCGTTTGAGTTTTTCTGAAAAGCTTTTTTGACTTTCGTCTAGACCATCGACATAGCTCCAGTCCTCATTGGCTCTATCTCCCCAGAAGACGATAGGGTTGCGCTCAGACCAGCTTGATGTTGTATTTTCGTTTGCGTGTAGGACGCCAGAAACACAAAGAGCAAGTAAAGTAACTGCATGTTTTGTCATTGCTTTCATTTTTATATTTCCCATATTTCAGGTGCACGAATCCCTTCCTGTGACTTGTAGTCACAGGAGGAATTGTCAGTTATTGGTTTCTATAGATTCGTAACAGTAGGGTTACGGAAGTTGCGCTTAGCTAAGAGTCGACACCAAGGGCTTCTTTGATACCAGAGGCAATCGTAATAACGTTGGCTCCATATATCACTTGAATGCCTTTATTCATTCTGACGACACCAATTGCGTTGAGCTGTTGTTTCCAAACTTTATCGCTTGCCGTTAGTGATTCGTCATGCAGCGAAACACGCAGTCGAGTTGCACAGTTTGTCACGTTCTCAATGTTGTCAGCTCCACCCAGTGCCTTAATGATTTCAACAGGCAGTCCTTTTGAGGTCTGCTCCTTTTTCTTTTTAAAGTCTTCTTTTGAATACAGGGCGATATCACCATCTTCTTCTTCGCGACCTGGAGTTTTTGAATCAAACTTCAGGATGAAGAACTTGAATGTGTAGAAGTAAATCGCGAAGTATAGTGGGATAATCCACAATAGAGCCCAAGCATGAACCTTTTCAGGTTGTAGTAGGTTAGGCACCATAAATAGCAGCTGATTTCCGTGAATTGAAACACCCATCATTTCGGTGATCACATAAGCAAGACCATTTAGCGGAACATGTACTGCAAAGAATAGGAATGGTTGGACGAATAGGAAGGTATATTCTAGTGGCTCGGTAATACCGATAACAGCGGCCGTAAATACTGCAGGCACCATGATAGCGGCTACCTTTTTACGAT
>NZ_JBFRLX010000285.1:0-892 GCF_041470165.1 Vibrio sp. 10N.286.46.A8 | reverse complement strand
CTTATGGGTTCAATTATTAGTAGTGGGTGTTTTTTACTGTGAAGTCTATCATCATCTCGTTGGAGCGAAAGTCAGAGCGATTTTTATCTAGCCAAGAACAACTTTTAAATATTAAGAAATTAGATATAGAAAAGCTGAGTGGCGTTGATGCTAGTTTATCTAAAGATCACCCTTTGATGAATCGTTATGATGAAGCCGCCTTTTATGCATTGAATGGAAGGGTCGCTGTTCCCGGTGAGATCGGTTGTTACAGTAGCCACTATTTGGCATGGGAAAAGTGTATTGAACTGAATCAGCCGATTATTATCTTTGAAGATGATGTAATGGTTGATGTTGATGTCTTCGAAAAAACGGTTCAGCACGCCAGCGAGCATATTGAAGAGTGTGGTTATATTCGGTTAGAAAATTATTCTAACAAAAGAGAGTATAACTATGTTGTTGAAAACCTAGATAACGAACAAACTCTAGTGCGACATATTAAAACACCGTTATGTATGACTGCCTATATGATCACCCCTCATGTGGCAAAAACATTTATAGAAAAAAGCGATCGATTCCTCTACCCAGTTGATGTCTTCATTAGAAATGTATGGCTTCATAAACAACCAACTTATGGTGTGTCTCCTGCTGGTTTAACTGGAGGGGCAGCAGACTCTGTGATCGGAGAAAGAACATTCCGTATTAAAAAATCACTCCGTATTAAAACTCTAAAATTCTTAAGTAAGTTTAGAGATGTCGCTATGAATGGTTTGTTCAATTTGACCTATACCGTAATAATCAAAAAAAGCAGACCCAAAATGTTTAACGGTTTTTAATCGTTTCTTATCTGATTGATTTTACGTCATTCGTTTAGAACGAACCGAGATTTAGATATAAGAACAGCTCCCAATTG
>NZ_JBFRLX010000284.1:1338-2222 GCF_041470165.1 Vibrio sp. 10N.286.46.A8 | reverse complement strand
GTCGCGACTCATTTAGTTTGACCACTATTATGCATAGTGTTTACTCCTTAAATTTATCTTTTCGGATACTGTCCTAGACACCATGCTAAGCCCTCTCAAGCCTTTTGGTTTGAGAGGGCTGCTTTCGTTCTATATGCATCTGTTTTAGCTTTCCCTTCATGTTACCTTGCCATTCATTTCATCTACGTAGCTATGGCTCTTGTCATTAGTTCTTATACGTCGCGATCTTCGAATAAAAGTATTTAAATCATTTAATTGAGCTAAAGATCAGAATTTAGATATTGATAACCATCTTGCCGAAGATTCTCTTTTAATGATGCGGTAAACTCTGCGCTCCAAAAAACAGTTTAGGGACAAACTATGAGCAGCGTTGTAGATCAGGAGCAATTGATGAATTCGAAACGAACAGCAACACCCAGCAAAGTACTGTGTATTGGGCGCAATTATGTTGATCACATCGAAGAGCTTAATAATGTTATCCCTGACTCTATGGTGGTGTTTAATAAGCCGAGCACTAGCGTTACGTCTTCTCTATCATCTTTCCATCAAGAAACGTTACATTATGAAGCTGAAATCTGCTTCATTGTTGAAAACGGTGAATACTCTGCCGTGGGGCTAGGTTTAGACCTTACCAAACGCGAGTTACAAAGTAGTTTGAAGGCGAAAGGTCTGCCTTGGGAGCGTGCTAAAGCTTTTGATGGTTCTGCTGTTTTTAGTCGCTTTGTTCCCATAGATAACTTGGACCTCTCTGACTTAAACATAGAGTTATTTATTAACTGTGTCCGCGTTCAAAAAGGGCATGTTGAACAGATGCTTTATTCCCCACAGACCATCCTCGAAGAGTTATCTTCTTATACGACTTTGCTTGACGGTGATGTTGTGAT
>NZ_JBFRLX010000284.1:0-599 GCF_041470165.1 Vibrio sp. 10N.286.46.A8 | reverse complement strand
GACGGTGATGTTGTGATGACGGGCACTCCGAAAGGTGTTGGAGAGGTACATCAAGGTGATATTTTCCTTGGTCGTCTAAAGTGTGGCGAAACCACTGTGATTGAGATCGAGTGGGTAGCACGTTAATTAGTCTTTTGTATTTAGTTAATAAATTGGCTTTACTGTTCATTGGTGGTGTTTAATTCGATTAATTTAACACCTAGCAACTGATTGCATCTGGAAGGGTGTTAGTAATTGATATAAAATTCGCCTCCATTTTTATCAATACTGAAACCCATGATCGATTTAACCATCCTACCTGTTTACCTGACGGCCGTTGTAGCTCTTCTCCTTTTACCAGGCCCTGATATGTTACTCATCGCAAGCTCAAGCATGAGCTATGGCCGTAAAGTCGGTGTGTTTGCGAGCTTAGGTAATGCGACTTCTGGAATTATCCTGACAGTATTGGCAGCAATGGGCGTTTCAGCATTGATTGCGATGAGTCCAGTGGCTTTAAAAGCCCTTCATCTATTAGGCGGTGCATACTTATTAAAGATGGGGTGGGATTGTCTTCGAACAGAACAGGGCAATGCGCCTGAGTTAAGCGACAACCGTGCTGC
>NZ_JBFRLX010000283.1:0-252 GCF_041470165.1 Vibrio sp. 10N.286.46.A8 | reverse complement strand
TGGCTGGGCTACCTGGATTCGAACCAGGGAATGCTGGCATCAAAAGCCAGTGCCTTACCGCTTGGCGATAGCCCAACAGGATATCATTTAAGATATCTAAATAATGGTGCGGTCGGAGAGACTTGAACTCTCACACCTCTCGGCGCCAGAACCTAAATCTGGTGCGTCTACCAATTCCGCCACGACCGCAGCAAATCTTTCCTCTCAACTAAGCAAAGAGCTTAGCGAAGAGTATATAGTTAAGAAGACTTA
>NZ_JBFRLX010000282.1:0-7890 GCF_041470165.1 Vibrio sp. 10N.286.46.A8 | reverse complement strand
GAACGTAGTGTTCGCTGCACTTGCCAGTAACGAAAGCAAAATGACTCGCTTTGTGTTACTGAACATGAGGCAATTCCTCAATTATATAGCCTACTGAAATTAGTAAACTAGTACTGCACGACGGTTTTTAGCGTACACGTCTTCAGATTGACCTAGAAGAAGTGGCTTCTCTTCACCGTAGCTTACGATAGAGATTTGGTCTGCTTGAACACCTAGAGCTTGTAGGTATTTCGCTACAGCTTGTGCACGACGCTCACCAAGTGCGATGTTGTACTCAGGAGTACCGCGCTCATCAGCATGACCTTCAACAGTAACGTTCATATCAACGTTCTTAACTAGGTATGCTGCGTGAGCTGCAAGCATTTCTTCGTAGTCGCCAGCGATAGTAGAGTTATCGAATGCGAAGTAGATTGTTTGAGTTTCGCGTAGCGCTTGCTCTTTAAGCTCTTGCTCAGACAGTTGACCGTTAGCGTCAATTGGCGTTACAACAGTTGTATCTACGTTGCCTTCTGAACCTGAAGTTGTTTGGTTGCTTTCTGTGCCAGATGTTGCAGAAGTTGCTTCATCAGTTGAGCTACATGCCGTTACTGCCATCACTGGTAGTGCAATCATCAAGCCTTTAAGAACTTTGTTAAGTTGCATCTTTTTTTCCTTACGTTATCAAACTTAGTTTCTACAGCGACTAAGTGCTATAGATAGTTAAATGCCACAATAGTTAACACTATCAATAGCTAAAAGAATGTATCAAATCAACTAGAGAAACGGTGACCACGAAGGCGCTCTTACGCGTCCGTTCGTTGCCGGTAATCTAGCCTTAAAACGACCGTCGATAGAAACCATCGATAGTACGTTTGTTTTATTGTAAATAGAGCTATAGATAACCATACCTCCATTCGGTGCAATACTTGGAGATTCATCTAACAATGTTTTTGTTAGCACCTGAACCGCACCGGTTTCCAAATCTTGTTTAGCCAAGTTAAAACCCGAATTGCTACGATTAACCATAATCAGGAATCGTCCGTCAGGGGTGATCTGGCCACCTAAGTTTTGGCTACCTTGCCAAGTAATACGAGATGTCGAATTATTTGACAAATTTACATTATAAATCTGTGGTTTACCACCACGATCAGATGTGAAAATTAGAGACTTGCCATCTGGGTGCCAGAATGGTTCAGTATTGTTAGAACGACCGCGGGTAATTTGAGTCAGCTTACGGCTAGCAAGGTCGAGTGTGTACACCTGAAGACTGCCTGTTTTCGACAATACCAACGCCAATGTTTTACCATCTGGCGAGAATCTTGGCGCACCATTATGACGAGGGTATGACGTCACTTTCTCGCGCTCACCCGTGTAAATATTCATTATGAATATTTCAGCTTGGCCATTTTGGAAACTCACATACGCAAGCTTCTTACCGTCTGGCGACCATGCTGGTGACATAAGAGGTTGCTTAGAACGAAGCACCAAACGCTCGTTAAAGCCGTCGTAGTCAGCAACACGGAGTTGGTACGGGTATTTGTCTTTGTCGTTCACAACTACGTAAGAAATACGCGTTAGAAACGCCCCTTTCTCACCCGTTAGCTCTTCATACACTAAATCAGAGATTCGGTGTGCGTACTCTCTCAAGCGTTTACCAGGCACTGTCGCTTTCTTGTTGAACAGCACATGATCTTTAGAAAGTACTAATTGGCCTTCATCGCTTAGTGCACGGCTTTGCCCTTTAGTCAGTTGACCACGGACAATGTCGATCAGTTGGTAGTTCACCACATACTGCCCTTCGGCATTTTTAGTGATGCTACCTGTTAGCAGTGAATCAACACCTAGGTTAGTCCAAGCATCAAAATTCACCTCGGTTTCGCTGTAAGGCGTTTGAGGCATTTTACTTGTCGCAACTGGGCTAAATTTACCACTGCGTTGCAAGTCAGAAGCGATAACTGCTGACACATCGTGCGGCAATGGTCCTGCGCCTTCCCAACGGAAAGGAACAATAGCGATAGGTCGTGCAGAGTTAATACCATCTGTAATAACCAGCTCCAGTGCCGCATGGGCAAACTGGCTGCTTGTAGCTATTAAGAAAACAAAACTCAGTAATAGTTTCTTTAACACAAGTTCGTCCTTTTACTCTGGTGATACAGTTAAGTTAATGTCTTTCAGTGATTTTATAATGTCTGGGTCCTTAGGTAACGGGTAAGATTGCACTTGTGCTACCGCACGCTTCGTTGCCGCACATAAGCGACTGTCACCATCTAAGATACTCAATCTACCTAATATCGCATTAGATCCCGTTGGAATAAGCTTTAGGTTCACTCGACATGAACGACCTCTGTAGCTGTCTTCTAACAACAAGTTTTGTTGAATGAGTTGGGTATAGATAGCACCATAACGCTGCGCTTCATCACTAATAAATTGTTGTCTAGCTGAAGAGTTTTGAGTCGCTTCAGTTTCAAGCCCAGCAAAAATATCGTTCAATGCCGCTTCTTGCTGTTTACGCTCTTTCTCCGCTCTTGCTGCAGCTTCTTTCGCTTTACGGGCTTTTTCTGCTGCGGCTGCCGCTTCCTTCTCTTTCGCTATACGTTGTTTCTCAGCACGCTCAGCGGCTTCTTTTTCTTTACGAGCTTTTTCAGCGGCCTCTTTCGCGGCTTTTTCTTTCGCCACGCGTTCTTGTTCAGCTTTAGCAATGGCCGCTTCTTTTGCCTTGCGTTCTTTTTCTGCTTTCACAACTGCGGCTTCTTTCAACTTACGATCAGCTTCTGCTTTAGCGGCTTTCTTTTTCTCTTGTTTTAAGCGAGCCTCTTCAACTTTACGTTGCTTTTCATTTTCAACTCGACGCTTTTCCGCGTCGCGAGCCGCTTTGGCTTCTTTAGCTTGCTTTTCTTTCAGCTTTCGAATGTTCTCTTCTTCAGCTTTACGATTTTTTTCAAGTCGCTCGCTTTCACGTCTTAGTTTATCTAAACGCTCTTGCTCTTTTTTGCTCGCCGCTTCTCTTTGTTGACGAATCTGTTGAGATTGCTGGCGAACCAACTGAGGATCAATCACCACAGCTTGAACCATCTGCCCTGTAGGCTTTGGCTCTGACATCGTGAAATCCGCCCCCCAAATAAGCGCAACGAATAAGATGACGTGCAGCCCAAGAGAGATAAGAAGCGGTGATCTAAAATTATTGGATTTCTTATTATTCGCTTTCATGAATGCTACGGAGCTATTCCCTTATATCCGTTAATAGGCCAACCTTTGGCACACCTGCACGGCTTAATTCATCAAGTAAGATAACCACTTCAGCGTAAGGCGTTGCAGCATCACCGCCAACCGCCACTGGAGAATTTGGGTTCAGAGACAGTTCCGCCTTCACTCGGACGATAATATCTTCCAGAGACAAGCCTCGCTGAACCTCTTCGTTATTAACGCTCAAACCAAGCTCACCATCTTTGTTCACTTCAACGATAATGAAACTCGCGTTGTCGTCACCTAATAGATCTTGTGCAGATTTGGCCGTCGAAGCTTGAGGTAATTCAACATCTACGCCTTGAGTAACAAATGGCGAAGTCACCATAAAAATGATCAGCAAAACAAGCATAACGTCGATGTAAGGTACAACGTTAATCTCTGCTGTCATTTTGCGTTTTTTAGGTTGGTATCCAGCCATCTATTATTCCCTGCCAGCCATCGCTTGACGGTGAAGAATGCTATGGAACTCTTCAGAGAAAGTCGCGTAGTTGTGCTCTAACTTACCAACTCGGCTGCTAAAACGGTTATACGCCATCACAGCTGGAATCGCCGCGAATAAGCCCATTGCTGTCGCGATCAGTGCTTCTGCAATACCAGGAGCAACCATTGCTAATGTCGCTTGCTTCACTTCACCTAATGCGATGAATGAGTGCATGATGCCCCAAACCGTACCAAATAGGCCGATGTATGGGCTGATAGAACCGACAGTCGCCAAAAAAGGTAAGTTAGTTTCCAGTTCATCAACTTCGCGGGCAACCGCAACACGCATTGCACGACCAGTGCCTTCCATTATGAAGTCTGGAGACGCTGCATTTGATTTTCGAAGGCGAGCAAACTCTGTAAAGCCGGCGTAAAAAATCTCTTCAGTACCAGAGAGTTCGTCTTTGCGCTTATTACTCTCTTGATACAATTTAGCGAGATCAACACCAGACCAGAACTTATCTTCAAACACGTCAGTTTGTTTAGTAGCTTGAGATAATACTTTGCTTCGTTTGATGATCATCGCCCAAGAAACAACAGACATGCCCATGAGAATTAGCATGACCATCTTAACTAGTAAGCTAGCTTCTAAAATTAGGCCTAAGATTGAGATTTCAGCAGTCACTATTCGTTAGCTCCGTGAGAATAAATGTTGGCATTGCTTTGGGTTTCATTTTTTGATTGTCGATACATGCTACCTTAACCATTGCTTTACACAATGCTTTGCCATCAGGATTTACGATCTCTTGACAGAAGACCAAGGTAGCTCGCTTCAACTCGTAAATATTTGTAATGACTTGTAAAGAATCATCAAGGCGCGCACCTTGAATAAAATCGATGTCCATATGTCGGACTACAAAACCGATATTTTGTTCTAACAAGACTTGCTGAGAGACGCCAATTGAGCGCAACATCTCAGTTCGAGCGCGTTCGAAAAACTTAAGATAGTTTGAATGGTATACAACACCACCTGCATCGGTGTCTTCGTAATACACTGTCACTGGCCACGTAAATGGCTTAGATAATCCCTGCAATTTGATACCACAATTCAAAACGATAAAGATCTCACTATAACCTAACTCCTTATCATTAATAGTATATCGCTGTGAATTTTTTGATTTAAGAGACGAAAAAAAAGGCCATCTGTATAAGATGACCTCTTTTTGGCTAAAAACCCAACAAGTATAAAGGTTCACGTCGTTATGAACCTAAATCCTTTGCCTTTTATAAAAGGCGCAGCACCGTTAGGTAGAGCAAAATAGTGAGTGAAACGTATGGGCTGAACAGTAACTGCCACATCCAAGCTCTCGGCTTAAATCCGATACCATAAACCATGCTTGAACATGCTGCCCAAATGAACATTGGCCCGATGATCGCATTAAAGCCACCGATGCTTGTCGCATACGCTTCAGGTTCCCACATCACTAAACCTACATGCATGAAACCCAATACTAGAGATAAAGCTCTTAACAGAGTCTTATCCATTGGTTGATGCAGTTTAGCGATTTGCTCTGCGAGATTACTCACTGTCTTTATCCATCATTTCTGAATGCTCTAACCATAGAGCATTGATGATGCCGAATGCACATGCTAGAAGTACACCCAAAATCCATGCGAAATACCACATAAAATTTCTCCTAAGTTATTTAACTTCTAGCTTAGTAAGCTGAAACGTCGTTATCTTCGATGTGTTTCTTATCTAGACGACCGAACATTTTGTAGTATGTCCACGTTGTGTAGCCAAGAATCACAGGAACCATTACCGCCGCAACTCCAGTCATAAGACCAAGAGTTAGCTCACTTGCTGTTGAATCCCACATAGTCAAGCTATGGTTAGGGTTCAGGCTTGATGGCATTACGAATGGGAACATTGCAAAACCAGCCGTTAGAATAACACCAGCGTTAGATAGACTTGAGAACAAGAATGCGAAACCACCACGCTCAAAGCGAGATGCAATCACAGCAAGCAGTGGCATTACTACACCAAGAATCGGCGCAGCCCACATTGCTGGATACGTTTCGAAGTTTGTCATCCAAGCACCAACTTGAAGTGATACTTCTTTATTTAGCGGGTTTGAATCAGCAAACGTGTCTATCGTGCTTGTAATTACATAGCCTTCGATAGATTGAACCCAGAAACCACCGATAACGAACAGAGCAATAGCAATTAGGCCAGTGATCTGAGCAACGTTACGTGCGCGGCTGTGCAGTTCTTCTGTTGTCTTCATTTGAAGCCATGTTGCACCTTGCATAACGAACAACATCAGAGCCAACACGCCACATAGCAATGCAAACGGGTTTAGCAGAGCGAAGAACGTACCATGATACTTAGACATCATCAGGTAGTTCAGTTCGAATGGAACACCTTGCAGTAAGTTACCAAATGCTACACCAAAGATGATTGGCGGAACTGTGCCACTAAAGCAAAGTGCGTAGTCCCATGCCTTACGCCATTTTGGCTCTTCAATCTTTGAACGGTAATCAAGAGCAAGTGGACGTAGCCAAAGTGCTGCTAGCGTCACGTACATTGCAAAGTAGAAACCAGAAAACGACGTTGCGTAAACCAGTGGCCATGCAGCAAACAATGCACCACCCGCAGTGATAAGCCAAACTTGGTTGCCATCCCAGTGAGGGGCAATAGTATTCAGCATAATACGACGTTCAGTGTCGCTTTTACCGATAACAGGAGAAAGAGCGGCAACACCCATATCGAAGCCATCAGTTACAGCGAAACCAACCAGTAGAACACCGATCAATACCCACCAAATAAGTCGTAAGCTTTCGTAATCAAACATAATATTCCCTCACTTATACTTCAACTGAACGGCTAACTTTGTCTTCAACAGAGTTATCGTTTTGTTCGAAGTGGTAACGGCCTGTCTTCAAGCTACTTGGACCTTTACGTGCGAATTTCAGCATTAGGTAAACTTCAGCAATCAAGAACACTGTGTACAGTGCAAGAATTGCAAATAGAGAAGTCCAAAGCTGTTCAATAGTCAGTGCTGATGCAGCAACGTTAACCGGCAGGATTTCACCAACCGCCCATGGTTGACGACCAAATTCAGCAACAAACCAACCTGCTTCAATCGCAATCCAAGGTAGTGGGATTGAGAATAGCGCCGCTTTAAGTACCCATGGTTTCTGTTCGATCTTCTGACGACACGTTTGAACAAACGCCGCACCGAATACAAACAGCATGATGAAGCCACAAGCAACCATCAGACGGAACGACCAGAATAGAGGCCAAACTGTTGGGATAGAATCATCCGCAGCCATTTGGATTTGGTCTTCTGTTGCATCAACAACGTCGTCTGTATAGCGCTTAAGAAGCAGTCCGTAACCTAGATCACCTTTTACTTCATCAAATGCCGCTTTGTTCGCTTCTGAACGGTCACCACCACGTAGCTTTTCAAGCAACTCATACGCATACATACCGGTACGAATACGATCAACGTGATCGTCGCGCAAGTCACGTAGTCCTGTTACTTCTGTATCAAAAGAACGTGTTGCAATAATACCCATAACGTAAGGGATCTTAATTGCGTAGTCTGTGTGCATGGTTTCTTGGTTTGGAACACCAAATACAGTGAACGCGGCCGGTGCTTCTTCAGTGTGCCATTCAGCTTCAATAGCTGCTAGCTTCACTTTTTGAACTTCACCAAGCTCGTAACCAGATTCATCACCTAGCACGATTACTGACAAGATTGCCGCCATACCGAAAGATGCTGCAATCGCAAAAGAGCGACGAGCAAAGGCAAGGTCACGACCTTTAAGAATGTAGTATGAGCTGATACCAAGGATGAACATTGCACCCGTTGTGTAACCAGACGCTACTGTGTGTACGAATTTAACCTGTGCTACTGGGTTTAGTACAACTTCAGCGAAGCTCACCATTTCCATACGCATAGTTTCAAAGTTAAATTCTGCACCCACTGGGTTTTGCATCCAGCCGTTAGCTACCAAGATCCAAAGCGCAGAGAAGTTAGAACCAAGTGCTACTAACCACGTTACCGCTAAGTGTTGACGCTTTGACAATCTGTCCCAACCGAAGAAGAAAAGACCAACAAAAGTAGACTCTAGGAAGAATGCAACAAGCGCTTCGATAGCCAGCGGAGCACCAAAGATGTCGCCAACATAGTGAGAATAGTATGACCAGTTAGTACCGAACTGGAACTCCATGGTTAA
>NZ_JBFRLX010000281.1:0-8705 GCF_041470165.1 Vibrio sp. 10N.286.46.A8 | reverse complement strand
GTATATTATTTCACAGTGTGAAAAAAATTGACCCAGATCAGTTACCCAAAAAGAATTAACCAAAAAGTAGTAAGGTAATCGCAAAAACACACTTAAGATGATGATTTATATAGATTAAAATCACATTTTTCGTTAGTTCAAAAAACAAGCAAACAGACAAACTTTTTCTACATAGAGTCATAAACTGTAAAAAAGTTTCATTTTTAGTCAGTTAAATTACATGTATACAGCCATATTCGTGCTACTGAGAGTATATCCATACCGTTGCACGGGCTAGATTTTGACATAATTTTTATTAAATTCGTGCAGCAGTTAACAGTTACTCGATAATAAATTACAAAATGAAACACTAACAACCAACTCGCAACACCGCCAATGCAAAAGTGATATTCAATTAGTTTTTCTAAAAATAATCCCCTATTTCAGGTTAGTTTTTTTCATTCGTGCAAATCCGATTTGTCCCTTACATTACGCGCTCAGACTATTCACCGAATCAAACCTTCAACCTTAAAATTCGCTAACTGGAGATCGCTCTCATGCAAGGCTTAGAACTCGCAATTTTTATGCAATTCTTCCTTGGGCTTGTTGCTGCCGTAAACCCAATCGGCATCATGCCCGTTTTTGTTTCTCTTACTGCACATATGCCACCAGAAGAGAGGAACAGGACCGCATTACAAGCCAACATTGCTGTTGCCGTTATCCTGATTGTGTCGCTTGTCGCGGGGCAAATGCTGCTTGATATGTTTAGCATCTCGCTGGATTCATTTCGTGTTGCAGGTGGTTTGCTATTACTGAGCATCGCATTTTCGATGATGAGCGGTAAGCTCGGTGAAGATAAGCAGAATAAACAAGAGAAATCTGAATACATCAGCAAGGAGCAAATCGGTGTTGTTCCTTTGGCGATGCCGTTAATGGCGGGCCCAGGTGCAATCAGCTCGACCATTGTTTACGGATCTCGTTACCCTGCTGCTATTGATACGGTCGGCATCGGTATTAGTATCATTGCGTTTGCAACCTGCTCTTGGCTCTTGTTCCGTTCAGCGCCGGTTATCGTTCGCTTTTTAGGTCAAACGGGTATCAACGTGATCACGCGTATCATGGGCTTGATTCTTGGCGCATTGGGCATCGAGTTCATCGCCAATGGCCTACGTAATTTGTTCCCAGGTTTGGCATAACGTTTAACGGTAATCCGTTGCTCTATAAAGGGCAACAATATTGCAATATAGATGAGGCGAGTAAAGCAATTGGGCTTTCACTCGCCTCGTTATTATGAAGCTTGTATAATGACTGTTAATGCATTTAACAAAAGATGAATCTCTCCTTATGTCACGCAAGCCACTCAAGCATCATTTGTACGTCATTATCTTTGGTACTCACACGCCAGCCGGACGTGCATTTGATATTTCTCTGATCGTTGCAATCTTGGCTTCGCTATTGGTTCTGATCTTAGAGTCCATCCCTAATGTCATGACCGAATGGTCACAGCAGCTGCGTTATATTGAATACACTTTTACTGCCCTCTTCACTCTTGAGTATTTGTTAAGGCTCTATTGTTCTCCGAAACCAAAATCTTATGCCACCAGCTTTTATGGTGTCGTGGACCTATTGGCGATTCTTCCGACCTACTTAGCGATCATCTTCCCAGGCGCTTCATTTATGGGTGTGGTAAGACTGCTACGTGTGATGCGTATCTTCCGAATCCTAAAACTGGTTCGCTACCTGCAAGATTCAAACATTCTGTTACGTTCACTGTTAATGGCAAGACGAAAGATACTGATCTTTTTCAGCACAGTTGGCATCTTAGTTGTTATCTTCGGCGCGCTTATCTTTGTTATTGAAGGGCCAGAAAATGGCTTTACAAGTATTCCCCACAGTATTTATTGGGCAATCGTAACCATTACGACGGTTGGCTACGGTGACATGATCCCTCAAACCGCGTTAGGGAAAGCGATCGCTTCTCTGACCATGCTATTGGGTTACTCTATTTTAGCGGTACCGACAGGGATTATTACTGCAGAGCTCAGCAATGAGATGAACTCGCACAAAGAGTTGGTAAAGTGTCCGAACTGTAACCGCGCCGGCCATGATTCGGATGCTATGTATTGCAAACACTGTGCGAGTGAATTGGCAGACCCCGACAAGCGTGTCGTTACAGAAGAGAAATAAAAGCAGACTCGAGATGCGAAGAGGTTTAAGGGCAGTTTCGAAGGCCGAATAACGAGATATCAATAAACTAAAAAGGGTTGACGTTTATCGTCAACCCTTTCGGTTTATCAGCTAATAGAATTTAAGCAATCTTGCCGATTACGCTTTCTCAGCAAGGATAATGCGCAGAGTACGGCGTAGTGGTTCTGCAGCACCCCAAAGTAGTTGGTCACCTACCGTGAACGCATTCAGGAAATCGTTACCCATCGACATCTTACGCAGACGACCGACTGGTACAGACATTGTGCCTGTTACTTTCGCTGGTGTTAGCTCCTGCGCAGTGATGTCTCGGTCATTAGGAATCACTTTAACCCAATCATTGTGCGTCGCGATGATCTCTTCGATCTCGTCCATAGGCACGTCTTGCTTAAGCTTAATCGTTAGTGCTTGAGCGTGACAACGCATTGCACCGATTCGTACACAAGTGCCATCAATTGGGATTGGCTGACCATCTAGGCCAAGAATCTTGTTCGCTTCAACGCCGGCTTTCCACTCTTCTTTGCTTTGACCGTTTTCACGCTTCACATCGATCCAAGGAATCAGTGAGCCCGCAAGCGGAGCACCGAACTGATCGGTTGGAAATGAAGATGAACGAATGGTATCAGCGACTTTCTTATCGATATCAAGAATTGAACTTGAAGGGTTCGCTAACTCAGAACTTACGCTGTCGTTGATCACACCCATTTGTGAGATCAGTTCACGCATGTTCTTAGCGCCCGCACCTGAAGCGGCTTGGTAAGTCATGGCACTCATCCACTCAACCATGCCTTTCTCGTATAGACCACCCAAAGCCATAAGCATTAAGCTCACAGTACAGTTACCGCCTACGAAAGTGTTAGTCCCGCCGTGGATACCTTGTTGGATTTGAGCCAAGTTAACAGGATCAAGAGTGATGATTGAATCCGCGTCCATACGTAAGGTAGAAGCCGCATCAATCCAGTAGCCTTTCCAACCTGCTTGACGCAGTGCTGGGTATACTTTTGAGGTGTAGTCTCCGCCTTGACAGGTAATCACCGCATCAAGCTGTTTTAGGCTATCAATATCAAAAGCGTCTTGAAGTAGACCCGCATCTTTACCACCCAAAACAGGGGCAGGAATACCAATCTGAGACGTACTGTAATAAACCGGTTCAATCAAGTCGAAATCTTTCTCTTCAACCATACGTTGCATCAATACAGAACCAACCATACCGCGCCAACCAACTAGACCTACTCTCATCGCTCACTCTCCATGTATAAATTAAAAATTACTCTCCCCCATCTATAAGTTTTTCAGAAACAGAACTCAAGTGCTTTTTGTCAAAAAGTGTAACTTTTTCGTTTCTTTTAAGTGAACGCAATGAATCGTGCAGTTATCCCTGTATCGACATTTAATATCCACCTCATTGATAAAACGCCCATTATCCTCAAATTCAAACATTTGCATCGCCAAAGCAGCTTAATCCTACTCGCGTCACAAACAGTAAATCCCTCTTTTTAATCAATACTATCCAGAATAATACTTCACAAAACGAAAACAACGTGCGACAAGTTTCAACATGTAACAACCATGAATTTAACAATATTTCAGATAATGAAACCATGATTGACTGCATTAACAGTCAAATATCACAACTTGGACGTATTTTTTCGATATAATAAACTAATTACTGTAGTGTCCGTTTTGCACCACACACCACAACGAAGCACTATAAATGCTCGAAATCACAAGAGGCTTTTATGAAGCAGAGTAAAACTCGCCTACCGAACCTATTGCAGGTATTCATCGCGTTAGGACTATTTCTATCCCTTGCTTTTTCCTTTACTGCAAAGCTTGACCTTCCAATTCAACTTGCCTTGTATATTGGCTGGTTCATTATCATGGTTCTCGGTATTCGCCTTGGCCACGAATACAAAGACTTAGAAAAAGCGGCACTCAAAGGAATATCCAATGGCTTAGGCGCGGTTTTAATACTTTTAGCCGTTGGCGCTCTTGTTGGTACTTGGATCTCAGGCGGGATCGTACCTACTATCATTTACTATGGTCTGAAAGCTATCCACCCTTCTATCTTCCTTTTAGCGACCATGATTATCTGTTCTCTAACCGCATTGGCAACTGGTACTTCTTGGGGCGCTGCGGGTACAGCAGGTATCGCGATGATGGGTATTGGCCAAGGCCTAGGTGTTCCAGCACCGATTACTGCAGGTGCAGTGCTGTCAGGTTGTTACTTCGGCGACAAGATGTCTCCACTTTCTGATTCAGTGATTCTGGCTTCTTCAATGTCTGGTGTTGAAGTGGTTGAGCACATCAAGGGCATGCTGCCAGTTGCGTTAATCAGCTACGTGATTACTGGCATCATGTTTACTGCGTTTGGTTTCCACTACGCGGGCAACGTTGACATGAGCCAAGTAGATTCTGTCATCAAAGCAATGGAAGTTCAGTTCTACATCACACCTTACTCATTTCTCCCAGTACTGATCGTGCTTGGTCTGTTGGCTTTCCGCATGCCTTCATTCCCGGTAATCAGCTTCGGTTCTCTGCTAGGTATTATCTGGGCAGTCATGATCCAAGATATCGATTTCCTAACGGCATTCAATACTGCTTGGGCACCGTTCTCTATCTCCTCTGGCGTAGAGTTTATTGACTCGATTCTTAACCGTGGCGGCATGTCTTCAATGCTTGGTTCGGTAGCGGTGATTGTGTTTGGTTTAGGTTTTGGTGGCTTACTGGATAAAGTGGGCGTATTAGAGACGATTGCTAAGGTGTTCGAGCGCCGAGTAAATAGCGCTGGTTCTCTAGCAACAAGCACGATCGGCACGGCCTTCATGGGTAACGTATTCGGTTCTGCAATGTACGTATCGTTAATCCTAACGCCAAAAATCTGTGCGAAAAACTACGACCGTTTAGGTTACCAACGTAAAAATCTATCTCGTAACGCTGAGTTCGGTGGCACGTTAACTTCAGGCATGGTTCCTTGGAGTGACAACGGCATCTACATGGCGAGTATTCTTGGTGTCGCAACGCTCTCTTACGCTCCGTTCATGTGGTTGAGCTTCATCTGTATCCTCGTGACTATCGTAACGTCTTACATGGGTTGGTTCGTTGATAAATGTGAACCAACAGCACCAGCGCTTGAAACTGAAGAAGCCGCTGAACTGAGCAAGCAACAAGCTTAAGCTAAGGCTTTAGTGCGTAAGCACAAAAATGTTGATGATATAAATGCCAAAAGAGCGCTCTAGAGCGCTCTTTTTTGATCTACTTAATTACTGAATTTATTTGCTAGCGGTTCGTTTACCCAACCAATAACCGATGCCTAACGGTGCAAAGAACACCACCAAGATAAACAGGATGAAGTAGATAATCACACCTTTGATTAAGTCCATCAGTTTATCAATCGCGAGTACCACCACCTCTTGAGAGACGCGATCAAGATCTTGTGTAAACAGTTCCCTTTCAGAAGTCACAATGCCTGCAATTTCAATACGCTCTTTCGCAATCATCGCGACCAGAGCTTCTCTCTCTCGTGTCACCATTTGTTCTAACGCTACACGTTCTTCAGTGAGCATCGCCAATTTTTGATCTGTCTTATCACTTAGGTCGTTGAGTAAAGGCTGCATTTCTGTCGACATAATAGAAGCCAATGTTTGCATGTACTCAGGGTTATTCTCAATGAAGTCCTGCATGCTTGCTGATGTTTGACGAAGGCTTTCCAATGTCATCGACAAATCTTCACCTGTGAGCGAACTGTTCATCGCCACCAATTCAGCCTTCCACGTCATCACTTTTGGCGTTTGATCAGCCATTAGGCTTAAGCGGTCTGATGCATCGCTCATGGCTTCTGGCATGGTTCCCAAATTTTGTACGATTTGAGATTCATCTTTACCTAAGTAACTTAGCCATTCGCGATAAGCAGGCGTACTTCTGAAGGTAAGATCTTTAAAAGGATTGCTCGCGGCAAACTCTGCGACGAACGCTTTGCTGCTCTTGAAATCACTCGAGCTCAATACACCCTTTGCCAGTTTCTCTGCTTCTTGGTCAAGAGAACGAGCAGTCTCTACCGCATTTTCCGTCACGAACAGATCCGCGCCATCGCCTTGGCTATAAAACTGATTCATTTGGGCTGTAAAAACCCATGAGTCAATTAATGCTGATATTGGGGAAGTTTGGTAAGCCGCTTGTTGTAAGCCCTGCTCAGCATGGATCTTCCAAAGCAACACATAAGATTGATGTAAGATGTCATCAGCAGGGTAAGATTGCGCAATGAGATCGGCCGAGTCTTCTACTCGTGTAAAAAACATCTTGGCGTATTCACGCGTCATGATCCGAGCCTGTAACTCTTGCTGAGTAAGAGGCGTCGTTTGACTATCTAGCTTAACTTCCAAGAGAGAGCAACCACCTAGCACAATGCTAAGCACCAACACTATCCAATTTCGACTCGAAACTCGTGACATATAAACCTCTAACAAAGACTAAGGGCGCGGATTGTATGAGCGCTTCGTCAGAGTATTGTCAAAAAACCTGTAAAAGTTAACGTTGGGTATTTAAATAGTCATGAGCTGAATCTACAGAGGCTTTTATCGCCATCTCTAGTTCGGCTAAATCGTGCTCGCTGATGGCTCTGGACTGCTTCATTGTCATTTCAATAGTCGCTGCAATGATCGCTAGTCGAGACGCTTTGATGCTGCCAGCCACACCTTTTAAGCTGTGCACAATGCGAGCAGCAGAGGTTTCATCCTTGGTGAGCAGAGATTTGAATCTAGTATAGTCATCTGCGTGATCTTCGACAAAGACCCCTAGCAACAATTCAACAGACTCGGTATCGCCATCAAGAGTCTCTAGCATCTCTTCAATATCAATCGCTGGCTTTGAATCCGTCACACTGGCAATGTGCTTCTCTGGCTCTTGCACTTGTTCTGGTGTTCGCTGAGTTGGGGGTTGCTGAATAGAATTTTGCTGAACCGGAACTTGTGGAATAGGTTCTTGCAAAATCGGTTCTTGTGAAATAGCTTGCGGGCTTGTCGTGCAAGCACTCTGCTGAGGTTGAGCCTCTTCCTGACTTGAATCGATGACTGGTTCCGGTCTGAGTTCTTGGTCTACTTCTTTCATCGATTTTTGGGACCTAACACTCCACAACACTAACGCAATCATTGCCACTAAGCTTAAACCTAGCATGAACAATAATAGGTTGTATTGACGATCATGGAACTCAGCTTCAAGTTTAATGATCTGTTCGTTTACTGAATTCTTCTTAATTTTATCGACTAAATAATTGAGCTGAGCGTAATCACTCAGCAATGCTGAAGCATCAGCCAGTAATTGTTGGAGTGCATCTTGCTCTTCGGATTTTAATGAATAAGATTTTTCAAGAATAGAATCAAAGGCGCGATAAGTTGCTGATGAACTTTGGTTATCGGAATACATCGCTTCAAAAACAACGACACCAAATTCGTTGAGTAGCGGCTTTAACTTAGGGGAAAGTTCAGTATCTGTGCGTAACACTTTGATGTTATCGACGATATCTTGCACCTGACTTTCTATGGGAATGAATTCATCAAATTTTTCTAAAAATTGATCGGCAACGTAAAGCAGTTGGTTCACATCAGGACGAAACAAGGCGTGTTGGAAATCAGATTCTATCTGCAGTCGGATCGAATAAACCAACTGAGCATCGAGTGCTAAATCATTAATGCGAGAGACTCGCAGCGGCTCAGAGAAATAAAGCGATTGCCTCAATTCATTAACGCGAATACCGAGTTCTTCAATTTGAGCGAGCGAGTGAGAGTAAGAACGGCTTAGATTAAGGAGAGCCAGTGAAGGAAGTAGCCACAGAGCCAAGAGTGCAACCAAAAAAGTTGCGGGTCTTTTAAAGCGATTGGGCTTTGCTACTGATTGTTCCATCGATATTCCTTGTTCATGCGAACTCTAAACCATTATGTTGCTAAACATAAACAAGCGACAACAACCTGCTGTCGCTTGCTACCTAATAACTTCGGACTATGACTTATTGCGAGTCAGTTGATCACGTAAGTTCGGTGGCGTCCCTTTAATGGTTAGCGTGTCTGTCTCTGGATCGTAGAAGATACGCTCACCTAAAAGCAGACTATCAAAACTAACATTCAAACCGCCACCAGCACCAACAAATTTTGTTAGTTTACGCATAGTTGCGCGGTCTGCTGGGAAGCTGTCTTCTAACTCGTAGCCTTGCTCACTAGTATAGTCAAAGAAGCTTGTACCATCTGTGCTTGCTGGCAATTCTCCAGAAAGTTCACGAACTTGAACTTCATCACCCGCTTTAAGCTGTTCGTTACAGTAATCCGCAACTTGTTTTTTATAGCTGATCGCTTCTTCTTTCTCTAACTTAGAGTCAGAAACAAAGTCTTCTACCGCTTGCATCAATACTTGGTTTTGCTGCTTAGCATCCAAGCCTACTTCTGCTTGAAGGAAGTCTAAGAAGAAGTCAGCGACTTTACGACCAACGCGCCCTTTAATATAAGTAAGGTAACGGTTTGACTCTTTGTCTG
>NZ_JBFRLX010000280.1:0-4913 GCF_041470165.1 Vibrio sp. 10N.286.46.A8 | reverse complement strand
GTGTTCAACGAAAGAAGCGATGAAGAAAGCCGCGGACATGGTGGCTATTTAAAACCTGAAACAAGTTGGAAGATAAAATTACTACCCCCTAGTAACTAAAATCCCCATTCGCCTTGTCAGCGAATGGGGATTTTATATTTATATAATGTTCAAAGCTTTTTACTGCTTGATATAAAGATCCTTAGAATAGATGCGGCCTTCTACGTTGTTCTTAGCAAAGCCACCGACACTTGGTCGCACTAGGCGAGCTTGCATGTAGTAGTAGATTGGCGCGATCGGCATGTCTTCAGCCAGTAACTGCTCCGCTTGGTCATAGAAACCTTGGCGATCTTGCTCGCTGGTTGCAGCTAAGGCGCTGTCCATCGCAGAGTCGTACTTATCGTTATTGTAACGCGCAAAGTTACCTGAAGATTCAGAACGCAGAAGGCTTAAGAAGGTCGACGCTTCATTGTAATCACCACACCAAGACGCTCGCATCACATCAAAATCACCTTGTCGACGCGACACTAAGTAAGACTTCCACTCTTGGTTTTCCAACTCAACTTGCGCGCCTAGATTACTTTTCAGCATGGATGCAATCGCCACCGCAATCGACTTATTCGATTCACTGGTGTTGTAAAGCAATTTAAAATCTAACGGGTTAGAAGCATCGTACCCGGCTTCTTTCAGCAACTCTTTCGCCTTTTGGTCACGCTCCCTTTGAATCCATGTACTGTACTCAGGTTGAGTGGCATCAAAACCCGCCGTGTATTCATGAGCAAAGGTATAAGCCGGTAAGTTACCTACTTGAGTCACGCCATTAGTAATCACATTGCGCATCATGGAATAAGACACCGCTTTACGCACTCGCGCATCATCAAACGGAGGGCGCGTGGTATTGAACGCGTAATAGTATGTACACAATAAAGGTACCGCTGTATACGCGTCTTGATATTTCATTTTTAGCTGCTGCGCCATGTGTGTCGGCACATCAGACGTGATATCGACCTCGCCCACCGCATAGCGATTAATCGACGCATTCTGGTTCTCAAACGGAATGTAAGTCACTTGGGTTAAGTGCGTATCTGAACTGTCCCAATAGTTAGGGTTCTTCTCCAGTTCAATGCGTTCGTTCACCACCCACTCGCCTAAAACAAACGCACCATTGCCAACAAACTGCTTCGGATCGCTCCACGGCTTATCGCTGTTTTCTAGCGTTGCCTTGTGAACGGGCATCATCGATGTATGGCCTGTCATCGCCACAAAGTAAGGCACTTTGCTATCGAGTTCGAATTTCACCGTATGCTTATCAACAGCCGAGATACCGAGCTCTTCAACAGGCTTCTTACCTTCTGCCACATCAGCGATATTTTTGATTTGAGTGAGCTTGAGATACCACACATTTGGCGAAGCAAGCTTTGGGTCGACCGCGCGTCTTATCGCATACACGAAATCATCGGCTGTCACCGGATCGCCATTCGACCATTTCGCGTCTTTACGCAGGTGGAATACAAACGTCTGGTTGTCTTCGGTTTCCCAAGATTCCGCGACACCTGGAGTGATGTTGCCATCGCGGTCTTGGATCACTAAACCTTCAAACAGGTCACGTAGAATGTGCATTTCAGGCAAGCCTTCTGCCTTTGCCGGATCGAGTGTCGCAGCTTCTGCATCATTGGCTCGCACCAAATGTTGCTCTTTTGCCAGTGAAACACCAGCAGGTAAGGTATCAGCAACGGCAGTCACTGAGATAAAAGGGGTCAATAAAGATGAAATGAGTAAAGCCGTTGAATGTTTCTTAAAATCCATGTTTTTTTGCTCTCCTAGCCTATCTTTGAAGCAAAGTAATAAAATTAACAATGCGACGGTTGACGAGTTTTGACGCTATGGTTTATTTAATAGAGGTCATCTAAATAGTAGTGACACTTTGATACTACTTGATCAATCAGGAGATTAAGGTGAGTTTAATTCCAAGAACGGAAAGAGCTGCGTTTTCGATAAAGCCGCTGTCATATGGAAAATCGGTGTTGGGTGCGCCTTTGCTCTATTTCCCCGCACAAGTAGAAAGCGAATCTCGCGGGCTGATTTTAGCGGGCACACACGGCGATGAAACAGCTTCTATCGCGGGTTTGTCTTGCGCCCTAAGAAGCTTGCCTGCCGCCAACTTACGACACGATGTGATCTTATCGATGAACCCAGACGGCAATCAACTAGGCACTCGCGCCAACGCTAACCAAGTCGATTTAAACCGCGCCTTTCCAACTCAAAACTGGACAGAAAACGGCACCGTCTATCGCTGGAGTTCTCACACTCCTGTCAGAGATGTAAAAGTCAATACGGGGCAAGCCGATCAGCTTGAACCGGAAGTGCAGTCGCTCATCAACCTCATCGAACAGCGTAAGCCTAAATTCGTCATCTCTTTCCACGAACCACTCGCCATAGTCGACGACCCAACTCAGTCAGAACTCGCCACTTGGCTAGGCAAGCAGTTCAACCTACCACTCGTCGAAGACGTCGATTACGAGACCCCAGGCTCATTCGGCACTTGGTGCGAAGAAAGAAACCTACCGTGTATTACCGTAGAACTGCCGCCCGTTTCTGCAGATCTGACTATCGACCAATATTTGGAGGCATTTGTGGCTGTGTTGGGGGGTGAGGGAGTTGTTTAAAGATTACTAACTCATTTTTGGACAATTCTGTGTTAAGTGCTCTACTAATTTAGCCTTATACGGATAACTTTTGGTATCGGAAAATCGCTTGATGGGTTGCCCAGTATTGCTGGGGCAGATCAATCGCACAATTTACTTATATAGAAGCATCGGGCTTGAAAAACGCCGCTTGTTCAACAATCGGATTAAGCGAGAACTTCGTAGTACTTAATCCTTATTTGTTAGGTAACATTTGTACTAATAATTTATTAATCATCAGTATTACAAATGACATTTTGATTGTTAGCTTTTAGCTGCTCTAGACCGTTAACTGTTGTAATACCTATAAGCCCCCATCTTCTTTAAAAATAGGCGAAGAATGTCTATTGGAGTCTGGGCAGCCAAATCACTTCACTTGGTTTCCAGTATTGATAGTGCAGAACTGTTTAAGCGAGATCAGCTTTTTTAGACAGGTTGTTAAGGAAGATAACCGTGAACTTAAGCTACTGATTTAAGTTCACTATGTTGTAGTGCTAATTATTCAAGGTGTTACACGAGTTATATTCCACTGACCATTATCTTTTGAATAAATAAATCGGTCATTAATTCGATCTATGCCACTTTGCCAAAATTCATAGTTATTAGGAATAATTCGGTAACCCCCAAAAAAAGGAGGCATAGATATGTCACCACGGCTGAACCTTTTCTTTATTTCATTTACTTTGTTTTCTAGAACGTCTCTGTGACTTACTGGAGAGGATTGTTCTGATAACCAAGCTGACAGCTTGGAGCCTTTTGATCCAACAGAAAAATACTTAAGAACTTCGAGTTTAGTGAGCTTTTCAGCATGACCTGTTATCTGTACTTGCCGTTCAAGCATATGCCAAGGAAAAATAAGGCTCACATTCGAATTAATAGATAAATGCTCAGATTTTCGGCTACTGAGATTTGTATAGAAGACAAAGCCTTTTTCGTTAAAATCTCGAAGCATAACAAACCGCTGTTCTGGTGTTCCCATAGAGGTTACCGTTGCAAGGCTCATTGCTGTTGGATATCTAATTCCTGAATCTTTAGCTTGATTTAACCACTGGTCAAATTGTCCAATCGGATCGGGGTTTAAGTTGTCAGAACTTAATCCATTATTTAAAATCATTTCTCTTACATTATCTAATGTACTCATTTCTGCCTCACAATACCTATTATCTTGAATAAAGAGTTTAATTAGATTTCATATATTAATGAGTTAAATTCTTAACAGAAACTAATTTTACTTGTATAACATACAAGAATATCTATGTGGGAGAATATTCATCCCGTAGTAAGCCCAAAATCCATTGATGAAGTAAATCATTACTAGAGCGAGGGTGCCAAGCTGAAATTACTTCAAAACTAGGCATTTTTTCTACCAAATTTAATTGTAAAAGTTTATCATTTGGTAATACTTTTGATGGTAAGAACGCTATGGCATCTGTCATTTCAATATATCGCGGGACAACAGAAAAACATGGTGCTGAAATTACAACATTTCTTTTATAACCTTCTTTTTCAAAATAGGAATCAATAGATCCTCTAAAATTAGCTCTAGATGGTGATACGATAATTTGAGGTATAGAAGCTATATCTGCTAGTTTTACTTCGGCTCTATTCAGAGATGAAGTTGTAGATGTAACACAAACAAAATGTTCACTAAATAAGCTCATATACGGATACGTATCGGGAATATAGTCAGGAAATGTTAGTGCTAAGTCAACTCTCCCAGTAATCATCAATTCGTGTAAGTTGTCGATCTCAAAATCACGAATAATTATTTTTAAGTTTGGAGCTAAAAGTCTTATTTTATTAAGCAATGAAGGCACTACAATTTGTTGTGCATAATCAGTAGCTGAAATAACAAAAGTAGTACTAATATTTTCTGGTTCAAATGTTGGTTGTTCTAGTAGTCCTTCTAGATCAGATAATATTTTTTCTATTTTTTCTTCCAGTTGTTCTGCGATGGGAGTTGGTATAAGACCGTTACTACGTCGAACAAATAATTGATCATCAAATATATCACGTAGTTTTCTCAACTGGTCACTAACCGCTTGTTGAGTTAATCCAACTTGATTTGCTACACGAGAAACATTTCGTTCCCTAAGTAATGCTTGCAATATACGAAGTTGCTTTATTTCCAATCGATTAATCAAACTCAAACTTGTACCTCTAACAAATAAAACATGTTTCTAATTGTAGCAAGTGCGCTCTAATATGACCAGACGGTTTACAGAAAACCGCGATAGCGATAGTAAATAC
>NZ_JBFRLX010000279.1:0-2660 GCF_041470165.1 Vibrio sp. 10N.286.46.A8 | reverse complement strand
GAATATAGATGTTATTTTATAAAATAATAGTGTAGGTATAATTATTTACGTTATATATCAAATTGAAAATTGGCTTGTATTTTACTGCCATTGTATTACCGCATAAAGTTGCAGGTATTTACGAACTAGTTGTTGATTTCCAGAGCGTTTTAGCGGGTGAGCGAATCGGATAAAACACGGACTGATTTTGAAGTTACTATATAAATCATCTGCGAATTGAGTATCACTCTCTCTTAGCGTGATACCTTGTAGGCTGTAGTCGCTAATCTGGTCTGGGAGTTCCCCCATCCACCAATGCAAGAGTTCACCACTGTTTTTGCTTCGACTTATCCAATGGTCGGAGACAATGATCAATAGGTCATTGGGTTGAATGGCAAATCCGTACTCTTGCTGCCAGTTATGAATGTCCAGCATCAACTTTTTACGACAAGTCTTTCCTGCGCTCACCATATGGTGGCTAATCATCCAAACGGTACCAATTTCAGAAGAGATTCGGAAATGTCGTGGCGTTTCACCAGAAGAGAGCATTTCTAGTGGGCTTACGTTGCTTGCATGATTGAAGCTAACGAAAGTGTGCTCCATTCGTCTCGCAAACGCTTTGCCTATGTGATGTTCACTGATCCCTTGATTGTGTACGGTAGGGTAATGACGTTCACAAAGTTTCAAGCAATCGTCTTGAAACTGATTGACGCTTTTAATCACCAGATCTAATAACAATGAAGCCTCTTATACACAGTTGCTATCTTATTGATGGGCAATAGTACGGTAATTTTGGCGCCATTACCTATCGCCAAAGTGCGAGTTCTTGATCCCTCTATCAAAATTAACCATTACTGAGCGATTTTATGGATAGCACTGGCACTCTACTGGTCTGTAAACTAAATTATGAGGAATTATAGCTAGTTAGAAAACTTGAACTGATTGGCAGAGTTGCAGTGAGCTAACGAAATTATAGCTTAGTCGGCTAATCACAATTGTTCTACATACTCTTTATTTGGAAACACCCATGACCATTCAATTAGATTCAAAGCAAAAATCCGAACTCACTCATACACTTCAAAAGTACCTACAAGATGAGCTCGATGTAGAGCTTGGTCAGTTCGACACTGAATTCTTAGTCGACTTCATCAGTAAAAAGTTTGGAGCCGTGTATTACAACAAGGGGATAGAAGACGCTCAAAAAGTGATGGAACGTAAGATGTTAGACATATCAGATGAGCTCTATGAAATTGAACAAATCGTTGAAATATAACTCAGCAAGCGATTGTTCGACAAAGAAATTTGTCCATAAAGCAACTTGTTCAAAATTTTTGAATAACTCGTTTAATTTGAAATGATGTAACTAATGTAAAACTTGGTAAATAATATGTTACGCAAACTTGGTGTAGGGTACGCTTTTCAAAACTACACGACACGTTAACATTCGGAAGAGATGCATGAACAACAACGTAAAAAATTACAATCCTCTAGCAAGAGCAATGCACTGGATCTCAGCACTCGCAATATTTGGCCTATTTGGTGTAGGCCTATGGATGGTTGATCTTTCTTACTATAGTGAGTGGTACAAAACAGCACCAGATTACCACCGTTCGGTAGGGATTCTTTTGGCTGCCGTTACCGTTATCCGCTTGCTTTGGAAGCTAGTTACCGTGTCACCTAATGTGGAAGGTAAAAGCTATGAAGTTGCAGCAGCGAAGATCGCTCACGGCTTTATGTACATTAACTTAGCGGTTTTATTTATTTCAGGTTATTTGATTTCGACATCAGATGGCCGTGGGATCGAGGTATTCAATTGGTTCACAGTACCAAGTATGGGTGAACTATTTGCAAACCAATCTGATCTCGCAGGAACGGTTCACTACTATGCTGCATGGGTACTGATCATTATGGCATCAGTGCACGCCTTAGCGGCGATAAAACACCACGTTATCGACAAAGACGATACGCTACGAAAAATGATAGGAGCTTCAAAATGAAAAAGTCAATTATCGCTACAGGATTAGCATTTGCTATGGCAATGCCTTTCGCTGCGAACGCCGCTGATTACGTGATTGATACAAAAGGTGCGCATGCTTCAGTTAACTTCAAAGTTAGCCACCTAGGTTACAGCTTTATCCAAGGTCGTTTTAACACATTCTCAGGTGACTTCTCATTTGACGAGAGCAACGTTGAAGCGTCTAAAATCAGCGTAACGGTTGATACAACTAGCCTTGACTCAAACCACGCAGAGCGTGACAAGCACATCCGTAGCGGTGATTTCATCAATGCTGGTAAGTTTTCTGATGCGACATTCAACAGCACAAAAGTGGTTGATAAAGGCGACGGCAAACTTGAAGTTATGGGTGACCTTAAACTTCACGGTGTAACTAAGCCTATCGTTATCGAAGCTGAATTCATCGGTGCTGGTCAAGACCCATGGGGCGGTGAGCGTGCTGGTTTCGTTGGTACAACTCGTCTAGAGCTTGCTGACTTCAATATCCCAGTAATGGGCGCTTCAAGCTATGTAGACATGGATCTGCATGTTGAAGGTGTAAAGAAGTAATCTAGCTATCAATAATCGCTATCAACATATTTAGAAAGATCAAAATCCTAGTCGATACGAGATAGGGCAGCGTTAGCCGGTTATTTAGTAATATGGAAAGTAGCAAAGCAGCTAGAAT
>NZ_JBFRLX010000278.1:0-2767 GCF_041470165.1 Vibrio sp. 10N.286.46.A8 | reverse complement strand
CTTTAGCTCATTCATTGCGCCTTGAATCAGAGTGTCGTTCGGGTAAAACAGGTAACTATACCAGTGACCTTCGCTGCCGGTGACTTCCCCTATATATTCGCACTCGTTGATATCAATCAGTCCGTGGTAATCCATTTGTACTTGGTCAGATTTGCTATGTGGGACTGTTGTCGGTGTCGTGCACCCGACTAATATGCCTGTCATAGCTAAAGCGACTAATTCCTTTTTCATACATTTATCCTGCTATTTCATCAAATAAATCGCGAAACCTACCCAGCTTGCGATCAATAGTAACCACGGCAATTTGCTGGCGTGATTTGATGTTGTTTCAACAATTGTGTCTACATTGCTCTCTTCGTCTAGATTAGTTTGTTGAGTTTGCTTCTCTTTCTGTACGCGTTTTCTTGCTTTATCGGCTTGGCGGCTGCGTTCTTTTTGCTGTTTCTTGTAAAGTGCGATGCCTTTTTCGATACCTTGAGCAATTAATTTTGTTTGTTCTTTGGTTTGAGCTGGCTTTTGCGTCGCTTTGGCTATCTTCAGTGCTTCTTGTTGAGATTCAACAGACGGTGTATTAGTTTTCTTTTTCATACTGAGTTCGACAATTAAAACGGATTAACCAATAAGATAACGCAAACCTAGTTAAGTATGAATGATTTGCGTTAAAGTGTTGGTTTGAAAACAAGTGAAAGTGAGAGTTGTGCGGTACTCCATAGAACAATACGATAAACACGGCTTTTTGAAAGCCCCAATCTTATTATGGTTAGGTTGGCTGTTTCTTGCGAAAGCTTTGGTCGTTTTCATTGTTGCGGGCGCAAGCCGAGAGTCGGGAACGGATATTCTTGAGACCATCTATCCAGACCACCAGATGTTTTATGTCGGGATTGCGTTGAGTGTGCCTAGTTTGTTATTGATGTGGTTGTTTGGACTAAGATCTCCAGATAGAAAGCGCCTTAACAAAGTCGTGTCATGGGGACGTTGGGTTACCATGATGGCTATCTTGGCACAGGGCTCCCATACAATTTATTTAATCTATTTGGATAACGGATGGTTCCGTTGGTCAAATGCTATCACCCTATTATTGCTCCTCTGGTTAGCGCTTTATTTAACCAATAGCCATGCCGCTAGGGATTGCTTTAAAGTGGTTGAGCACGAAGACTGATTCTCATCAAAACATTTGTACCATTCACAATTATACTTAGAAGCTAAAACTGGAAGGAATAATCTATGCTTAATGTTTCAAATGAGCAGCCTAACGTTCAAAGTGCTATTTTGCCTGAAGCTGGGCCTTTCGCTCTTTACGTTCAACTTAAAGTGAACGCTAATACTGCTAATGTACTAGCAGAAATTCAAAAGCTTCCGACTCTAATCGACGAGCTAAACCAAACTCAACCTGATGCGAACCTAACGGCGTCGGTAGCATTCTCAAAAGCTTTTTGGGATAAGTTTGAGCAAGCTGCTCCCTCTGATCTAATTGATTTTCCTGAGCTTGGTGAAGGTGATATCACAGCACCGAGCACACTGTCTGATGTTCTGATTCACTGTCATTCAAACCGACATGACCTACACTTCTTCATCCTACGTAAATTGCTATCTGAAGTAGCTGCGGACGTGGAAGTGGTTGATGAAACTTACGGTTACCGTTTCCTAGACTCACGTGACATGACTGATTTCGTTGATGGCACTGAAAACCCGAAAGATGCACAGCGCGTTGAAGTGGCTATTGTGCCTGAAGGTGAATTCGCGGGTGGTAGCTACGTAATGGTGCAACGTTTTGTGCATAACCTACCAGCGTGGAATAGATTAAACGTATCGGCACAAGAGAAAGTGATTGGCCGTACTAAGCCAGATTCGATCGAGCTAGACGATGTTCCAGCGGCGTCTCACGTTGGCCGTGTGGATATCAAAGAAGAAGGCAAGGGTCTTAAAATCGTTCGTCATAGCCTGCCTTACGGCACAGCAACGGGCGATCACGGCTTACTGTTCATTGCTTACTGTAACGTTCGTCATAACTTCGATGCGATGTTAGAGAGCATGTACGGCGAAACAGATGGAAAAACAGACCAACTGCTTCGCTTTACTAAAGCCGTTACTGGCGCTTACTACTTTGCTCCTTCAGCTGAGATGTTGAGTGCATTAACGATTAAGTAAGTCGTCTCAAATAGAATAAACAAGGGAGCCTCAAGGCTCCTTTTTTTAAAGTTTTATATAAATAGGTCGATACAAGAGCAATCGTAAGTTTTATCATCTTTTTGTAAGTGTAGGTCTATGGCTATAACTGTTAATACAAATGTTTCAGCATTAGTGGCTCAGAGGAATCTCTCTAATGCCAATAACATGCTGAACCAATCTTTGGAGCGCTTGGCTTCAGGGAGTCGTATTAATAGTGCAAAAGACGATGCTGCTGGCTTACAAATCTCTAATCGATTAGAAACACAGATGAGCGGCATCGATGTTGCGGTTCGAAATGCTAACGACGGTATCTCCATTATGCAGACAGCAGAAGGGGCGATGAATGAAACCACCAATATCATGCAACGCATGCGAGACCTGTCACTGCAAGCGACTAATGGTTCGAATAGCCAATCGGAAAGGACGGCTATTCAAGAAGAAGTAACCGCCTTAAATGATGAGTTAAACCGAATTGCGGAAACCACTTCATTTGGTGGGAAAAAGCTCCTTAACGGCAGTTTTGGTAGTTCGTCATTTCAAATTGGTGGCAGCTCTGGTGAAGCGGTGCAGATAAGTTTGAAAAACATGCGCACTGATG
>NZ_JBFRLX010000277.1:0-8486 GCF_041470165.1 Vibrio sp. 10N.286.46.A8 | reverse complement strand
CCCTTGCATGTCCTCAAGCGAGATTAATTCACCTTTCTGGTTATAGTTGAAGTGAGCTTGATACCCCGTCGGGCCTTTCACCGAGACAATTTGCTTGGCCTGGTTATAACTAAAAGTCAGAGATTGATCTAATGCGTTAGTCACACTCGTTAACTGGTCGTCTTGGTAAGCAAACTTAAGTGCGTTACCGCTTTGATCGACCGTGGAACTTAATCGGTAGTCGCCACTTTCCACGTGAGTGAACGTTTTGTAACTGCCGTCAACGTAAGTCGCCTTAATCACGCCATCTTCAACACTCAACCGAGGCAGCAAAGTCGCTTCTCCTGACAGAAGCGATTGTGAATTTAAAACATAGTTAGTACCAATTTGTTGGTATTCATCGACGCGTCCTGTTCCCGCAAACAGAACTAGCGAATTAGATTCATTCGGTTGGGTTATATAGTCACTGTAACTATGGGACCATCGAGAGCCAACCGAATTATTTGTATTTTCTTTTCCAAGCGCATTGTAAGTTAATGTGAATTCAATATTAGGTCCATACGCCGAATCAAACCAGATTGGCGTATCTTGAACAACGAGGTTGAGATTATTGAAGTCAAAGTGCCATATTGGTGCTCCTCTCGAAGAATGGCAATCATCTCCTGATTCCCCCCCTTTTTGAGCTTGACCTTGACCTTGTTCGTATGAACTATTTGGCCCTAAAGGGCCTGTAGGTGGTTCAACAGCAGGCGCACACGACTGCAGTAACGCTAACAATACGATTGCAAGCGCGACAAAAATTGCCAAAAGCATCTAAGTTTCCTTAATCGGATTTATGGGTTTAACGGAGTTTCAATTAGAAGGCTTTCTGCCGAGAGTAACGCATCTAACTTATTGGTAGCTTTGTTCATTATCAAAGGACCCAATCTGAATTCGAAATCGTAGTGCATAGCAAGTGACGACTCAGGTCCACTCGACACCTTCGACCTACGATTTATTAATTCTTCATCCGTAAGCGCTCGGTTCCAGAGTTGCACGTTGTCAATCTGAGCATTTACAGGATAAGCCCCCCCAAATGTAATAGGCTCCGTACTCTGCCCGCTAAAACGAATATTCGATAAGGTCCCAACTAACTGACCATCAATATATGCTTGAGCGTTAGGGGCTTGGTATCGAAGAGTAAAGTGATACCATTGTTCACTATTTAAACTAGCACTATTATTTCGACTTTCATCACCAACGCCGTAACTCAAATCACCGTTTTTATTTAAACCAATGTAAAAACGATGTTTATTATTGTCATCAGAACCAACGTACTGTAATAGCCCCTTAAGTTGGTTAAACTTGATATCAAACATTAATGTTTTGTCTTCAGAATTAGGATAAATCCCCGTTACAACGTGGCTATTTTTGTTACCATCCAATTGCAGTGCACCACTCGATATAGATATACCTTGCTCTCCTTGAGCCAACTTTACTGCTTTGTACCAATCAGTAAATGAGTACCAATTGGTGATACCATCACTATTGCTATCTTTGTTGCCATCCCTAACACGCAAAGCGCTCCCTTCTTCAAGCTCAAACCCATCGAACATGCTATCCCCATCTATATCTGGATCGCATGCAGAGACAAGTATTTCTAATTCTTGTCGATCGGATAATCCATCGTGATCGGTATCGTTTGTTGTGGCATCAACACACATTTTCGCTTCAACGTAATCCGGGATAGTATCTAAGTCAGTGTCATTGACTTGATGACTTTCAAGCTCAATATCATCGACCAACTTTAGGTCGAATTGATCATTGGCGTGATTTTTTACCCATTCTCCTTTCACCGACGAAAAGTCATAAGACGCGATTAAACCCTCGATATGCTCCTTAGGATGCAGCGCCATGAAGCGGTGGAGTTTTGGTTCAGACAAGGCTCTGTCCCATATCTGCACGTTATCAATAAGGCCAGTGTAAAAATCAGAAGCCATTCCCGACTTATTCAAAGCGCCCAACCAAAGTGCATGTTCGAAGGGAGCAGAAATCGTCGACCAAGAACGTATTGTTTCTTCTGTTAATTGTCCATTGAGGTATAGTTGAATATGATCATCATTTACGACTAACGCGATGTGGTTCCAATCATCCGTCGAGTATTCCGGCTCTCTAAAAGAATAACCACTCGATTTGTCTTCACCCCATGCGAACTTCTTCTGCGCATACTGAATTCCAACGTAATAATGCTGGTCGGCAGTTTCACTTACACCGGATAACTGTGATTCTTCACTGGTTGATTTAAACCAATACATTAAGGTTGAATCACCGTTTTCTGGGAAGAAAGACGTAATTGCATAACCTTTACTCGCCGACAAGGCGCCAAATTCGACCACTGTTTCAGGCAATTGCTCTGTTTGTATCTTTCGATATTCATCCCAGTTGGAAATACCGTTGCCATTGCTGTCAAAATTAGCATCAGTAATCAAGCCATCACTACCGTGAGAACGCTCAAAGTCATCCGTCAAGCCATCATTATCACTGTCAGGATCGCAAGGGTTAGTAATCAAAATGAATGGTTTGCCCACTGAGAGTTCATCACCATCATTAACGCCATCACCGTCGCTATCAGCCGTTAACCCATCAGTACAAAAAGCTAACTCTAATCGGTTAACAAGACCATCGCCGTCAGTATCTTCGTCTGTTGGCTCAGCAACTAAGTAAGCGCCTTGCGTTAATTTGAGATCGTATCGTCCTGTTGCTTTATTTTTCACCCAATCACCTTGGGAGTGAGTAAAGTCATACCATGCAGCAAGATTGCTATCCGAAGCTTTGGGCGCAGTAAACATATACTGGTAAATTTCAGTTGCGTTTAATGACCGCTCCCAAATACCAACATTATCAAGTAACCCCTTCATATGTTCTTTAGAGAAGCCTACATCATTAACGGCTCCAAGGTAGGTGGCCCACACATTCGGTAAGTCTGCGCGCAATGGGTATTTTTCATCTACGAGTTGCCCGTTAAAGTATAATTTTGCTTTTCCTTGATTTGACAAGACGAGAGCTAAATGTGCCCATTCATCCGAATTAAGTTTTGCGGCAGTATATGATGTGCTGTGCTCGTCACCATATTTTACTTTATCGTATGAAAAACCAAGTTTATGTGTATCCATGTTCCCTGATCTTTGCTCTTTACTTGGCTGATACTTAACCCAAAACATCAACGTCATGTCATGTGACAACGAGAAGTGATTGGTAATTGCGTACCCATTGTTATCCGTTAACTGCAAAGAACGTGAGGATTCAATGATGTCGTCTTGTGACAACTGTTCAACTTGATGCTGGGCATACGCTTCCCAAAGGCTCAAATTGGGATGATTTACAGAACTTTTCCCTGCGTTACTCTGAAGCGGATCACTGTTTTGTTCTAACTCAAAATCATCCGGAATATTATCCCTATCACTGTCCCATAAACAGGGGTCTGTAATTGTTAAATATTGGGAATTGACCCCATATTCCTGACCATCCAATAGACCATCACCGTCTGTGTCAGCTTGGGTTTCATCTAAACAGCTTGCAAGTTCTAACTTGTCATCTAAACCATCCAGGTCTTGATCAAGTATCGCTTGCTCTGGAGAGATTTTAGCTCCTTGAACCAGCTTTAAATCATACAGCCCTGTGACGCCATTTTTTACCCAACCACTCCTAGTGTGGTTAAAGTCATACAGCCATTGCAATGAGCTGTCTTGTTGGGGAGTTGGTGGCGTAATCATATAGCGTCTAACCTCTTCTAGGCTTAATACGCGTTGCCACAACATGACATTGTCCATTTGGCCGTTCATATGACGATCCGCTAGACCTTCAATATTAGTTGCACCCAAGAAAAACGGATAACCAATCATTTTAAGCGCACTTTCATTCACATCTACCATTTGACCATTAACATAAAGCTTCGATTTTAAATCACTTATAGTTAACGCAATATGGTTCCACTGATTATTGATTAAATCGTGGTGATGAGCGACAGAACCACTACTACCAACCCAATAAAGAGGGCCATACATACTGTGTCCTAAAGACAAAATCACATCATTCGTTATATCACTAACACCACTCATTGATTTGTCATACACGAAAAGATCTTCGTTCGGCTTATACCAAAACATAATGCTGGTAGGTTGCTCTTTTGGGTAATAACCTGAGATGGCGTACCCTTTTGTCTCTTCTATATCCAAAACGTTAGGCGCAACCTGTTCAATAGAGGAGAGAAATTCATCACTGCGGTTTATATATTCAACATACCTATCCCAGTTTGGCTTATTAACTTCAGCATCAATAAGATGGCCATCGGCTAACGTTGGATTCATGTTGTTATCGATTTCAAATGCGTCATCAATACCATCATTGTCAGTATCAGAGGAGCAAGGATTAGTGGTGAACTTTTGGCCATTGATAAGAAAACCTTGATTGAGTTCGTAACCATCGCTAAGTCCGTCACCATCACTGTCTAGCACCTCAGAATCAGTACAATAAGTCGCTTCAAACTCGTCGCTTAACCCATCTTTGTCAGTGTCGTAAGTTTGCTCTGATTCAATGATATGTGCACCCTTCACCAATTTCAGATCATATTTCCCAGTTGCCCTATTTTTAACCCAAGCTCCAAGATGATTTGAGAAGTCGTACCAAGCGACAAGGTTTTCGTTAGTACTATCAGGGCGCTGACGCATATAATTAATTATTTCCCTTTGGTCAAGAGCCTTATTCCAGAACTGAATATCATCAACTTGACCATTTTGATGTTTCACATCCAAGCCTTTATAGTTAACCGCACCAAACCAAAGTGTATAAGAGGACCCAAAATTCTCATTTCGTTTATCAATAATCTGCTCTAATTGCCCGTTAACAAAAAACTTTTGGGTACTTTGAGAGATAACAATCGCCAAGTGGACCCATTGACCTGATTTGATCGTAATATCTGATTGAAGTTCTTGATAATTTGAACGAACCAGCGGTTTATCATTTCCACTAATACCCAGGTAACTGCCTTTATACATCTCAGTTTGTACACCACTAAATTGATCTAAACCCTGCTTGCTTGGCTTAAACCAATACATCAATGTAGTTTCGTCGGCGTTCTTCTCTCGTTGAATATCAGAAACTGCATAACCTAAACTGTTCGACAGGTTCAACTCACCATCTAAGTGTTGCACTTTTTTGTCTTGATCTAATAGGCGACTCACACTCTCTTCGGCATAGGTTTCCCAGTTGGCAATCTCTTTATCATTTAATACAACATCAAGGTCATGTTTTGTTGGATCCATACCATTGTCTTGCTCAAATTTGTCATCAATACCATCGTTATCGGTATCGCTAATACAAGGGTCTGTGGATTTTAAAGGTGCCAAGGGTGTCAGTTCATTTTTATCTAAAATTCCATCCTCATCACTATCACTGTTATATACGTCCAAGCATTTCCCTAATTCAAAAGCATCAGAAAGGCCATCGCCATCACTGTCTCGCTCTTTGTCCTCTGGTTTTAAGCGAGTAACATCGGTCAACTTGAGATCAAAGCGACCACTCACTTGATTCATTACCCAATCACCACGCGATTTAGAAAAATCATAGGATGCAACAAGCCCTTGAGTGTTTACTTGAGGTGCTTCGGTCATGTAACGACGAACCTGATGTTGCTCCAGGGCTTGATTCCAAATCTGCACGTTATCAAGAATGCCATTCATGAAATATTTCGGCTGACTCGAATCATTCAATGCTCCGATCCATATCGCGAGTATCTCTTTTCTATTAAACCAAGTTGGCACACGACTCGAGTAAGCTAAATTTCCATCAAGATAAACTTGAGTGGTATAAGTGTTAGAATCCCAAACGAAAGCAAAATGATGCCAATTATCAAGAGTAATATTTGGGTTGACTCTCCCAGGATAAAAAGAAGTATTAATAATTCCTTTTATGGTGTTATTGAAACCGATTCCTAATTTTGTTTGGTGCCACCCTTTACCGTTAAATCCAGAATATTGTTCGGATTTATCCTTAGGTTTAAACCAGTACATTAAGGAAAAGTCTTCTTTATTATTCGACAATCCAGAAATAGCATAAGTATTGCTGCCTGTTACATCGAAGTGCCTATCTTCTTCAATAACCTGAACCTCACTGTCTCTCTTTTCAACGTAAGAAACATACTTCTGCCAATAACTGTTCTTTGAACCTAAATGACTTTTAAGCGCATCGTTCTTCGCTGGGTTCATTGAGTGGTGATATTCAAAACCATCAGCGATACCATCGTTGTCGGTGTCGGCATTGCATGGGTTTGAAGTCACATCTAGCGATGAGCCAATACCTAACTCTTCACCGTCAGGAATACCATCCGCATCACTGTCGGAGTTATGACTATCACTACACAGAGCACTCTCGAATATATCAGGTATACCGTCACTATCTGAGTCGATATAGTTTTCTTCAAGCTTCAACTTCGCTCCAGCCACTAGCTTCAGGTCAAACTTATTCGTTACTCTATTTTTGACCCATTCGCCGCGGCTTTCATTAAAGTCGTAAAAGCCAAGTAAGTTATTACTTGTCACTCTTTCGAGACTAAACATGCTTTTTGCGACATCTTGTTGTGATAGCGCTACATTCCAAACACTAAGATTATCGATCACCCCCTCAACACTTTCTGGTTGCCAAGCTCGCTTGTGATGACGAGCACCAATCCAAAGGGCATATTGGCTAGCTTCATTAAATGCCAAAGATCTCATCGTGTGCTTTAGTTGACCATTAATATATATTTCTGCCACAGAGTTTGAATAAACCAAGGCGACATGCGTCCAATCCTCATCCTCAATCTTCACTTTACTTAACGTGACAGATTTATTTCCAACACCGAACGTGACACTATTTTCTTGATCAATACCGGAATAGAACCGACGACCACTATCATCGTCACTACCCATTGTCTGTTGTTCCTGACTTTCAGCGTGTTTAACCCAGTAAGTCATACTCATCGCTTCACTACCTGGAGCAAACCCAGAAATTGCATAACCATTGGTATTTCTTACATCTAACAATCTGCGTTCGGATATAACTTCCAGTTGCTGTTGCTCATGTTTCTTCGCAATCCAATCAACATAATGCGACCAGTTATCTCCTCGATAGCTATCAACCACCATTGGATCACTGCCAGCTTCAACTTCATACGCGTCTTCGATTCCATCAAAATCACTATCTTGTAAGCAAGGAAGTGAGGTCATAATTATTGATTCACCAAAACGCATTTCTTGACTATCCAAAAGGCCATCATTATCAGAATCGGGGGTATGCGAAGACATGCATAGCTTGTCTTCGATGTGATCGGGCAATTGGTCTCGATCACTATCTAGTGCAGAAAAAGTATAAATTGGACTTTTGGAGTTAGCGCCTTTTCCATCATGCGCGACAACGTTCCAATATCTAGAATGGCTATCTGAAATATGAGAAAAATCCAACTTTAGTGAAGTAGCTGTGATACCAGTTTTAAATTGACGTAATTTTCCTGGTTCATCGCCAAACCAAAAATCGTAATAGGAAGCGCCTTTAATTGGTAGCCAAGTAAAAGTAATGGAATGTGACAAGTTTTTTATCGAATAATTATCCGGAGCAGTCAATGTGATAGGATTAAGGTTTGAAGAAACCTCAACTTTGCTTATACTAAGACGATTACCAAGAGCATCAACAGCATAATAGTTAAATTCATTATCGGCTTTTTCATTGATTAATTCTCCACGTAGATTGTATCTATATTCTACTTGACTTGCATTAATGTAGAAAAAACCAAGTAAGAGATATAACATCAACGTCTTTAATGAGATCTTAATAAAAGTCACGAATAAAACTCAGGTTAGAATAATCATTGTTAAATGCTATTTAAAAACCTCACAAAATCCCAATCAATTTAGTTTATATAGTTATAACTATTAATTATAATCGAATCATCAACGTTATATTTATCGAAAGTTAATTACAAATCAAACAACGAGCAGTAGTTTATTGTTCTTTCTATAGGATAAATCACTAATACCTGACTTAAGCTTCAAAAGTGTTTATAGTCCAGACATACATTTCAACATCCATGATTGAGAGGCAGTAATGATCAGTTGGCCATCTTTGGTAAAACTCGACGGTGACGATGAACTTATTTACGTCGCATCCGAAAAAAAATTTCAGGCGGAATGCTCAGAGATGATCTTAGGCGAAGATGATTACCTCATTGATTCTGAAGGCGATAGCTACTCGCTTGAATCAAGATCAAATCAACTGTCTCTAGCTAAACGAGCTGAGCAGTATTCAGTTGAAAACGTGACTAAGCTGATTCGAAATCACGAGTTCCAGAAAGCTGAAGTGTGCCTAATGAAGATCCACTTCCTAACGATCGAAGAAGCGATTCAGTCTTTGGCTTTTGAGCCTCGTTAATATTGGGTATTAATTCAAAACTTAGGTTCGACTTAATACGTCCAAACAGAACAAACAAAAACAGCGCC
>NZ_JBFRLX010000276.1:0-1591 GCF_041470165.1 Vibrio sp. 10N.286.46.A8 | reverse complement strand
GAATACGTGTATTAATAAGTATAACTATCAGTAAGTAAAGCACCAGATTGGCTTTCTCGCTTGAAGTACTGCCACTTACTTGCTCAACGTTCTTAGGTTTGTGTACTCGAATTAATTGAATTTTGCTTCTAAGCTTATGGGATATTTAGGGGGCTTACTGAAGGTTTCATCATGGATATCGAAACATGAAGAGTGAGCACAATGCCATCAAAAAGAGTATCACCTGAGCCAATAACTCGTTCTGTGATTTTGTTATGCAACACCGCATGCCTGCACCATAGTCAGTGGGTTGGAGAACTGCGTCTCCAAAACTGGGAAGCTCAAGTTGCAGAAACAACCGAACAGGCCATTCACTTACTCGATACACGCAGCGAAAGCTACGCACCAATTGTGGTTTCTTGTCTAACATCATCCTCAATCGACAAACAATGTGAGCAAATATCAGCGTTAAAGGTTCACTCTCCAAGTTTAAAAGCAATCGCTATCTGCAACCAACCACCAAGCCGCAACTTATCGCTCATTAAACAAACCTTTTGGGATTATTACCACCTCCCTATTGATACAGAATGGCTTTGTCGAAATTTAGGCCATGCGTATGGCATGGTCGACACCAAGCAAACTAAACCTAAGTCTGCCTCGTGGCATGAATGTCAATTGGTAGGGCAATCCAGAACCATCCAACAACTTAAAAAGAAGATAGCCAAGATCGCTAACAACGATTTTCCAGTGCTGATTCAAGGGGAAACCGGAACAGGAAAAAGCCTATGTGCGCGTTTAATACATGAGGCCTCAGCCCGCAGTCAAAAACCTTTCATCGCTGTAAATTGTGGCGCAATTCCACAATCCCTGATTCACTCAGAGTTATTTGGCTTTGAAAAAGGCTCGTTCACGGGTGCAAACAAACGCTACGTCGGACACGTGGAAAGAGCGAATGGTGGCACACTATTTTTGGATGAGATCGGCGACCTTGAACTGTCGCTGCAAACTTACCTGCTCCACTTTCTTGAAAATAGTTCGATAGAACGACTCGGTAGTAATAACCAATTGCCCGTAGATTGCCGTGTAATTTTCGCCACCAACGTCAATATCGAACAAGCCGTTGCTGCGGGTAAATTTCGAAAGGATCTCTTTCATCGCATCAATGTACTTCCATTAGACCTAGTACCACTCAATGATCACAAAGAAGACATTGAAGATTTGGTTCGATTTGAACTGAAGCACAATTACGCATCCAAAACCAAACTGCCTAGTGACACCCTTGAGCAAATGAAACAGTACCATTGGCCAGGCAATGTCAGAGAGTTATTCAACTGCATAAAAAGAGCGATTGTTCTTTCTAATTCAAGCGTCCTCTCTACTCGTCATATGGGGATTCAATTGAAAGACGCGTCGCCCGACGCAGAAAATGATACTCGACTTTCGTCAAAAAATGTTCGTCGAGTGATTCAGCAACACCACTACAATATTTCCCAATCTGCTAAAGCGTTGTCTATTTCTCGGACAACCTTGTACAAGCTGATCAAAAAACATCAGATAGCAATTTAAGTCGCCTAACTAAATAACTAAATAACTAAATAACTAATAACTAATA
>NZ_JBFRLX010000275.1:0-7247 GCF_041470165.1 Vibrio sp. 10N.286.46.A8 | reverse complement strand
TTCTTACATTTTTCGTCAAATTTTGGACAAAACCATGAGCTGACGGTAAATTTTGTTTAAAGTGTTTTTGCCTTGCAATGGCATTAGCTTATGATTAACTCATCTTAAATTAATTTAAGTGCTCGCTTGTTACCCGATAATCATCAATGTGTCTATTTAGGTTGGCTACTTGATAAACTAGCTTCCTGAGAAGGTCATCCATAGTCAATGGGTGATGTTCGTCTTTAAGGGTTGATGATTTAGATAACAGGAAAAATTCCACATAAAGTGGGTTGTTAGATTGAGCTTAAACGACAATAAAAATGCTCTCATCAACCTGCGATAATACTTTAGAAGTTCACTCTCTATGAACACAGAACACGAAACACAAACAAAAGAAACTGTCGCTCCAGAAATCGAAGCGGGAACGCTGCTTAAAAATAAACGAGAATCTCTTGGTTTAACACAAAAGCAGATTTCTGATCGTTTAAAGCTGCGCGTTACGCTGATCCAACAAATTGAAGAAAACCAATTCGAGTCAGATCAAGTTGCCACCTTTATGCGTGGCTACATTCGTTCATACGCGAAATACGTCAATCTTGACGAAAAGGTCGTATTGAGCGCACTCCATCATGCTGGTGACGCTCAACATCAAGAACAAGAAATGTTGAGCTTTTCTCGTAAGACTAAAACCGAGAAGCACAACAGCCGTATTATGATCCTTACTTGGAGCATTTTTGCGGTAATTGCGGGTATCTCCTCACTGTGGTGGTGGCAGAACCAACAACAAGACACCCTATCTCAATCTTTAGCTAATACTGAAAGCTCAGAAGAGCTAGCTGTAGAAGAATCATTTGCCCCTGAATTCACCTCTTTAGAAGTGATTGAAGCTGAACAAAATGAAGAGGGTACTTCTGTTGTTGAAGGTACTGATGACCTTGCTGCGATAAGCGATGCGGAAGATTCTGTTACATCAACTGACGAAACTACTGCACAGCAAGCAACAGAGACAGAACCAACTGCTGAAGTTGCTGCTAATGCTGTTAATGCAGAAGCTGTTGAAGCAAGCACTGCGCCTGAAGCTGTGATTAACGAGTTAGTGATGCAGTTCTCTGCTGATTGCTGGATCCAAGTGAAAGATGCTTCGGGCAAAACCTTGTCGACTGGCATCAAAAAAGCAGGCCAGTCGTTAAATCTATCAGGAACTGCGCCATATAAAGTGATTCTAGGTGCGCCAGAGGGCGTATCGATGACATTTGCAAGTGAACCTGTCGACCTTTCTGGGTATACTTCAGGCAAAGTAGCTAGAATAACCTTACCTTAGAGTTAATATGCAACACGAATCTCCTATTATTCGTCGCAAATCAACCCGTATTTATGTGGGTGATGTGCCGATCGGTGATGGTGCACCAATTGCTGTGCAATCCATGACCAACACAAGAACAACAGATGTAGCCGCGACCGTTGCTCAAATTAGAGCTCTGGAAAAAGTTGGCGCTGATATCGTTCGCGTATCTGTACCGACTATGGATGCAGCTGAAGCCTTTAAGCTAATCAAGCAGCAGGTCTCTGTTCCTTTGGTTGCTGATATTCACTTCGACTACCGTATCGCACTTAAAGTGGCTGAATACGGCGTTGACTGTCTGCGTATCAACCCAGGTAACATCGGTAACGAAAGCCGCATTCGCTCTGTTGTGGATTGTGCTCGTGATATGAATATTCCGATTCGTATTGGTGTTAACGGCGGTTCTCTTGAAAAAGAGATCCAAGAGAAATACACAGAGCCTACAGCAGAAGCGCTTGTTGAATCTGCAATGCGTCACGTCGACATCCTAGACCGTTTGAACTTTGATCAATTTAAAGTCAGCGTTAAGGCGTCTGATGTATTCCTAGCCGTCGGTTCTTACCGTTTGCTTGCTAAGCAGATTGATCAACCTCTTCACCTTGGCATTACCGAAGCGGGTGGTGCGCGTGCAGGTTCTGTGAAGTCAGCGGTAGGTTTAGGCATGCTTCTCTCTGAAGGTATCGGCGATACGCTGCGTATCTCGTTAGCGGCTGATCCTGTTGAAGAGATCAAAGTTGGCTTTGATATTCTTAAATCTTTGCGCATTCGCTCGCGTGGCATCAACTTCATTGCGTGCCCGAGCTGTTCTCGTCAAGAGTTCGATGTTATTAACACCGTTAATGCCCTTGAAGAGCGCCTAGAAGACGTGATTACTCCAATGGATGTATCTATCATCGGTTGTGTGGTTAACGGCCCTGGTGAAGCTGAAGTGTCTCACTTAGGTCTAGCTGGTAGTGCACGTAAGAGTGCTTTTTACGAAGACGGTAAGCGTCAGAAAGAGCGCTTCGATAACGATGACCTTGTCGACAAACTTGAAGCTAAGATTCGTGCAAAAGCATCAGTGCTTGATAAAGCAAATCGCATTGATGTAGAAAACTTAGAAGATTAATACAACGCGATGGGGTGTGATTGTCTATTCGCACTGATACCTGGTCGTGAGAAATTACGGAATAAATACTGTGGCTAAAAATATCCAAGCAATTCGAGGCATGAACGACTGCCTACCAACTCAATCACCACTGTGGCAGAAAGTAGAAAGCGCAGTTAAAAGTGTGGTGAGTGCATACGGTTACAACGAAGTACGTATGCCTATCGTTGAAGAAACGAACCTATTTAGCCGTGCGGTTGGTGAAGAGACAGACGTTGTTTCTAAAGAGATGTACACCTTTGATGACCGTAATGGCGACAGCCTAACGCTGCGTCCAGAAGGCACAGCAGGTTGTGTACGTTCATGTATTCAAAACAGCCTTATCAACCGTGATGAGCAGCGCCTATGGTACATGGGCCCGATGTTCCGTCACGAGCGTCCTCAAAAAGGTCGTTACCGTCAATTCCACCAATGTGGTGTTGAAGTGTTTGGCCTAGACGGTCCAGACGTTGATGCTGAACTTATTATGATGACAGCACGTCTATGGCGTGAACTAGGTATCGATAAGCACGTTCGTCTTGAATTGAACTCAATCGGTTCTCAAGAAGATCGCGTAAGCTATCGTACAGCGTTAGTGGCTTTCCTTGAGCAACACATTGATGTGTTAGATGAAGACTGCAAACGTCGCATGCACACTAACCCTCTACGTGTACTTGATACTAAGAACCCGGATGTTCAAGCGATCTTAGGTGACGCACCTCGACTATCTGAATATTTAGGTGAAGAATCGAAGCAACATTTTGCTGGTTTGTGTGAACTTCTTGACGCTGTTGGTATCGAATACCAAGTTAATGAGCGTCTAGTGCGTGGTCTAGATTACTACAACCGCACCGTATTTGAGTGGATCACAGACAGCCTTGGTGCCCAAGGTACAGTGTGTGGTGGTGGCCGTTACGATGGTCTTGTTGAACAACTAGGCGGCAAAGCAACCAATGCGGTTGGCTTCGCTATGGGTCTAGAGCGTCTAGTCCTTATGATGGAAACGCTAGAGCTTACAGAAGTTCGTCGTAGTGTTGACGTATACATGGTTGCTGCTGGCGAAGGTACAATGATCGCGGGCATGCAGTTAGCGAATCAATTACGCGACACCGTTGAAGGCGTACGTGTGATGAACCACTTCGGTGGTGGTAACTTCAAGAAGCAATTCAAACGTGCTGACAAAGTAGGAGCTGTTGTGGCGTTGGTACTTGGTGAGAACGAAGTTGCTGACAATACAGTTGTGCTAAAAGATTTGGTTGGCGGCGAGCAACAAACCGTGTCTCAAACGGAAGTTGCAGAAAAAGTTGCTGCGTTAATCTAAGCCATTGAGCAAACGCTCATCATGAATATCAACGTCAGCACTATGCTGGCGTTTAAAGAATTAAAGAGGACAGGAAGTGGAACTTTACGATAGCGAAGAGCAACAAGTTGAAGCCATTAAAGATTGGTGGAAAGAGAATGGCAAAGCCGTAATCTTTGGTGCGGTTATTGGTTTAGGTGGCCTATTTGGTTGGCGCTATTACCAAGATTCAGTCGTTGAAGCGCGTGAAGCCGCTTCAGAAAGCTACACCTCTGCAATCTCAGCTCTAGATGCTAAAGGCGTTGATGCTCAATCTGATATTCAAGCTTTCATCGACGCAAACAAAGACGCTGAATATTCAGTACTTGCTGCTATGCAATTAGCAAAAGCGCAAGTTCAAGCGGGTGACCTTACAGCTGCACTAGAACAACTTGAGTGGGCAAAATCGGCAACTAAGGACGCGGCATTAGCGCCACTACTGACTTACCGTGTTGCTCGTATCAAAGCTGAGCAAGGTGAATTTGACGCAGCATTGACTGATCTTGAAGCGATGACTGACGAATCTTGGAAAGGCCGTGTTGCTGAACTGCGTGGTGATATCTCACTTCGTAAAGGCGACACAGATGCAGCTTACAGTGCATACTCTGAAGCTCAACAAGCTGCTGATGCGAGCCAAACGCTTCAAATCAAACTTGACGACCTAGCTAAATAAGGCGCTTTGAATGAAGAAGATGTTTCCAAAAGCGGCGTTGTGTGCGATTGCTCTTGGCCTGCTAGCGGGCTGTGCAAGTGAAGAAGACACCGTAATCATGGCACCAGTACCAACGGTAAACAGCGAGTTTACTCCTAGCCAGGAATGGTCTACGTCGGTTGGTGATGGTGTTGGTCACTACTTTTCAAAACTAACGCCAGAATTGGCTTACGACAAAGTATTTGTTGCAAGCCGTGAAGGTATGGTTAAAGCGCTTGACCCTGAAACAGGTAAAGAGCTTTGGAAAGTCGATCTTGAGAAAGAAGTACTGGCTCGTTTATCGGGTGGCTTAACGGCAGCTTACGGCAAGGTATTTGTTGGTTCTGAAAATGGCGAAGTGATCGCGCTGGATGAATCAACCGGTGAAGAGCTGTGGCGTGTATCAGTGAATGGTGAGGTGCTTGCATCCCCAGCAACTGAAAGCAACATGGTTATTGTTCATACCAGTCGTGGCATGTTGACCGCGTTAGATCAAGAAAGCGGTGAGCAAAAATGGACCATCAGTACAGAAGTACCAAGCCTAACACTTCGTGGCGATAGCTCACCTGTTACGGTTTCAGGTGGTGTATTCTGGGGTACGGCAAATGGTCGTTTAGCCGCAGCTATCGTTGATCGTGGTCAGCTTATTTGGCAACAGCCAGTAGGTACACCAAAAGGCGCAACGGAAATTGATCGTTTGGTTGATGTTGATGCATCACCAATTGTTCTTGGCGGCACCCTGTATACCGTAGGTATCAATGGTCAGCTGATTGCTATCGATCTTCGTTCTGGTAAGCCAGTTTGGAAACGTAACTACTCGTCAGCGATTGATTTAGCAAGTGATGGCAGCCGTTTGTTCGTTGTGACTGACAAAGACCATGTGGTTGCGGTTGATGCGCGTAGTGGTACTGAACTGTGGAGCACTCCATTGTTAGAAAACCGCTTACTGACAGCACCTGCTATTATTAATGGTTATGTAGTTGTTGGTGATACTGAAGGTTATCTGCACTGGTTAGATCGTTCATCGGGTGAGTTTGTTGCTCAACAGTTGGTCGATGATAGCGGCTTTGCGGTTGCGCCAATTGAAATGCCTGAAGGCTACTTAGTGACGACTCGCAATGGCGATGTAAAGAAACTAACGATTAGCCAATAAAAGCGTGATATAATTCACAGTCGGCTCCTGGTTGGTAACAGCTAGGAGCCGTTTTGTTGTTATAAATTAATAAACCGTGTGGTTATAGGTAAGAGTTTAAACTTGCGATCAAGTGCTTACCTATAACTACATTTAGAGAAGAAATTGTAGAGGTTGTTATGGTACCTGTTGTTGCTCTAGTAGGGCGTCCGAACGTAGGTAAATCTACGTTATTTAACCGATTGACTCGAACTCGTGATGCATTGGTTGCGGATTTCCCTGGCTTAACGCGTGACCGTAAATACGGTCATGCTCATTTTAGCGAGCATGACTTTATTGTTATCGACACTGGTGGTATCGACGGTACCGAAGAAGGTGTTGAAACTAAAATGGCTGAACAGTCGCTCGCGGCGATTGATGAAGCTGATGTCGTTCTATTTATGGTAGATGGCCGTGCGGGTCTAACACCTTCAGACGTAGCTATTGCTAAGCACCTTCGTCAACTAGAAAAGCCTTCAATGCTAGTAGTAAACAAGGTTGATGGTATCGACCCTGATGCTGCAAGTGCTGATTTCTGGCAACTAGGCGTAGAAGACATGTACCAAATCGCTGCAGCGCACGGTCGTGGTGTAACTGCGTTGATTGATCTTGCTCTAAACCCATTCGCTGAAGCGTTAAAAGCTGAGAATGGCGAAGTAAGCGATTTAACTGAATTTGAAGACGAAGAAGAAGAGCAAGTTGATTTCACTGAAGAAGAAGCGGAAGAAGAATTCAAGCGCCTTCAAGATCAACCGATTAAGCTAGCGATCATTGGTCGTCCTAACGTAGGTAAATCAACACTAACTAACCGTATTCTTGGTGAAGAACGTGTTGTTGTTTACGATATGCCAGGTACAACTCGTGACTCTATCTACATTCCGATGCAGCGTGATGAGCGTGAATACGTTCTGATTGATACTGCGGGTGTTCGTCGCCGTAAAAATATCAACGAAACAGTTGAGAAGTTCTCAGTGGTTAAAACACTGAAAGCGATTGAAGATGCTAACGTTGTATTACTGCTTATCGATGCTCGCGAGAACATCTCAGATCAAGATCTAAGCTTGTTAGGCTTTGCGTTGAATGCTGGTCGTTCAATTGTTATTGCCGTAAACAAGTGGGATGGCCTAGATAACGACGTTAAAGATCGTGTTAAGAAAGAACTAGATCGTCGTTTAGGTTTCGTTGATTTCGCACGTATTCACTTTATCTCTGCACTTCACGGTACTGGTGTTGGTCACTTGTTTGAGTCTGTTCAAGAAGCTTATAAGTCAGCAACGACTCGTGTTGGTACTTCTGTACTTACTCGTATCATGAAGATGGCGACTGATGATCACCAACCACCTATGGTTCGTGGTCGTCGTGTTAAATTGAAATACGCGCACGCTGGTGGCTACAACCCACCGATTATCGTTATCCACGGTAACCAAGTACGTAACTTGCCAGATTCATACAAACGATTCTTGATGAACTACTACCGTCGTTCACTAGAAATTATGGGTACACCTATTCGCATTCAATTCCAGAACAGCGAGAACCCATTTGAAGCTAAGACTAACAAGCTGACAATTTCTCAAGAACGTAAACGTAAACGTATGA
>NZ_JBFRLX010000274.1:0-18463 GCF_041470165.1 Vibrio sp. 10N.286.46.A8 | reverse complement strand
CATTATCTCAACGCATATAAAACGACTTCAAGGGTTGGTATACGAGCATCGACATGCAACGCGATGGCATCACGAGTGTCGAGCATATCCAACCAATTTCTATCTTTGGTATCGACTTCAAAATAAGCCACACCTTGCATTGGCTTGAGTTCACTTGGCGCAATTGGTAAGGGTTTCAAAGAGATACCCGACAGAGAGCTTCTTACTAATTCGACAATTTTATTATTACTGCTTAGCTTCGCGGAAATAGGAAATAGCTCATTGAGCTCTGTGCTACTGATATCAGATTTAACGCTTAGAACGAAACGTCGGTTATAGATGCTACTAGGATCTTTGATCAACGTACGCAGTAACCTACGCTTTTCAAACAGTGATATATCCCATTTGAATTCAATAACAGAGTCTTGTTGAACCAATGTTAGCAAGTTTCTAAGACTAGAAAACAGCGGATTAAAGTTATCGTATAATTTGTCATACTTTAAGGGCGGACATTCATCAGGAATAGCAGGTGTTAGTGCCATGACCTGAGCCTCAAACTGCTTCAATTTAGAATATAATTCGTGAGTCGGGTATTTGGTGTTGCTGATGGTTAATTCGAACCACGGTAACCATGAGCTCAGAGTTTGAAGCCATAAAAAGTCTTGCATCATAGATTGAGGACTTTTTTGATCTTGTCCTGCTTCAAGACGTTTCAGAAGGTTTTGAGCTCGGTTACTGACGAGTGCGTGAATCTCTTTAACTCGCTCGACAAGCAGAGTAGAAGCTCCGTAATGTAGACATGCGGGAATAAAAGATCTGTCATAGATCACTTCATCTGAATCACTGATTTCTAATATCTTAGCAACAGGAATCAGAGTAAAACCAGATGTGTCTTCACCGGCGAATTTTAGCCCAATATTTAGCTGTGCGACATCGACTTCAACGGTAGAGTTTTCTGATGTTGATGTGTCAAATACATTGATTGATTGGGTGATATAGCGACTTTGTTCCTGCCCATCTTCACAATAATCATTGTTACCTTGTAAAGAAATCGGTAATGCGAGGTAAACGATGGTTTCTATGGTGCCTTGAGGTATATCGACAACGATTTCTTGCTTAAGGTTGAACTGAGTTCCATCGGGAAATACACCGGAGCAGCTCGGTATAGACAGTTTACCAATCTTCAATAGATCGTGATTAAGTACTAATTCGGTGATGCCATAAAAAGGAGAGAAACCAGCTAATGTCTCTATATTCTGACGAATGTAGTTCTGCACATAGCGATCTTGTTGCTGAAAGTGCTGAGGTGCTATAAACATTCCTTCTTGCCACACTACTTTTTTGAAAGCGTCCACGTAATGTCCTTTTCTATTATTTTTATATATTGGCTTGTGCATTTAAAGATTTACCACCAGCTGGAGTCGGGCTGTATTGAGGCTAACTCCGCTTTCTTACCAGTAATCGTTAACTCTAAAGTTTGCTCAGGATCTGCTGGCATCATTAAAACAGTTTTCGCTGTACTGTTCTGGTAATCGGCGAATTCAATCAATGCGGCAATATATTGAGTGTTCTTGTTAATATCTAACGTCAGTTGTTGCTCTGAGTTGGGCAGCACAATAGGCAATACTTGTTTTGAAACTAAGTTTGCAGCCAACAACTGTAGGTCATTATTGTACAAATCAATAAAAGGCAATTGTTTAAACAGTTGCTGATCTGTGAGTTGGTAAAGCCTAACGACAACAGGGTTGGCTTGAGCATCATTGTATTGGTTGACCGTCGTATCCGCTTTAACTGTCAGTGAGTATTGGGTGACAACTGGGGCGGGGTCTGACGATGAGCACGCCGTTATCATTAAACAAAGAGACAATAGCATTAAACGTTTCATTCTTGCCTCTCACTTTGCTTTTGCATATTTTCCATAAATAATGCTTTGAACTGACGTCTGAAGTCCCCATTGTCTTGACGGTGTTGGAAGTGCTTTCGATAGATCTTCCAATATTTTTTATCCTTGTTGGAAAAAATGCCGTCACTCACGTATTCGCTAAACTGGTTTTCAAGTTGCTTTGGTGCAAATTCGTTTAGAAACTGGTCTACCGTTTGTTCCAATGCCTCAAAAAGAGCTTTTTGTTGTAGCTGTGGGTTCTGTAAGTATTGTTGGTTTTTTTCCGTCAGTGTGATGAGTTTGTCTATCGACTCTTCAATTCGTGTGTTGTTCTCGGCATTGACAGGAAAATATTCCAACTCAGCAGAGGGCAGGGAGCCTCCTCTGTTGTGAACGACTTCGTCTACTTCAATGTTGGGAACGACTTTATCGCTATCTAAATCTTCAAAGGGGTCTGACGAGAACGGGTCGTCACTCAGAACATTCGTTGAAGAAAAGTTTGAGGCTTTCTTAACTATCGTCACTTCAGGCGTAGTATCCAAAAAGTCTGTGTCATTGTCGTCAAGCTTTAAGTTGAAAGGTTCTATAAAAAGATCATCCTGATTGGTGTTATTCGTAGCATCCACTTTAGGTGCGCTTAACAGGCTAACTAACAGTGTGTAGTGACCTAATTTTATAATATCGCCATCGGAAAGTATGTATTCTTTCCCTCTTATCAATGATTTATCGTTTAACGTAGCACCATTGTTACTAACGTCTTTGATGGCGTACCCGCGTTCAGTGGGGTAGAGCTGGCAGTGAGTTCTTGAGACCCATTTGGTTTGGTCAGGTAGCGCAATATCACATGATGGCGAACGACCTAAGCTTCCGCCATTTTCAGGCAGGTAAACGACTCTAGAGGTAACGACCTCTTCAGCAGGTATAGAAATCATGTGGACACTGATAGACAATGGTTACTCCTTGCACTTGGATATAGCTGAGTTAAAACTATTTAAAAACCCGGAATAGGTTTTAAGGAATCGATTTGAAAAGTAGACCCCCATATTTTTGGTATCTAAGTTCATCGAGTTGAAGTAATCGAGTGGCAATGAAGCCTTCTCAAGTTCTCTTTCAAAGACTAAACCATCTTCTAGAACAACATCAATTTCCCTTTGCTTTAAAAGCTTTAGTAGTACTTTAGCATCTCGTGGCTGCATTACGACGTTAAATCCATTTCGTTTGAGCCAAAACCATTTACTAGAGCCAAATTTTGCAGAAAAATTCAGATTTAATTTTGATAGTTCATTAATATCAGGCTTTACGCCTGGGCCAAAATACCAATTTAAAGTCTGTTGCGCGATTGGTTCTGAGAGTGTTGCATACTCGTCACGTTCAGAGGTTTGGGTCGCAACGAAGAAACCGTGTTGTCCGCCTCCATGAACACGTAGTTGTGCGTCAGACCAAGTTGTCATGGTTAACTGATAAGGTTGGCCCATTACACCTAATGCACACTTAACTTTGTCTAAAGCAATTCCTTGCATCTCGGTATTTTCATAGGTTTGGTATGGAGGCCAATCTTGCGTCGTGAGCATTAATCGAGATGGTCCAATTTGAACTTTAGCAAAAGTATTCATTGACCAAAAGGTAGCAATGAGCAGAGTTGCCAATGGTAATTTACTTGCAGAGGCTCTAGTTAACATCATTAGAGTGTCCTATTAGCTCAGAGATTTTCAAGATAGATACTGGCGGGTAATAATCGAGCTTATGTGCAGCCTCGATATTAACAATATATGAATATTGGCTTAGTGATTCTATTGGAATGTCCGAAGCTTTTTGGGTTCCTTTTAATATGTTTTTCGCTTTGTATCCGGCGAATTGGCCAACATTGTAGTAACGGCTAACAATGCCAAATAGGGCTTTATGGCTTCTTATTGGGCTTTCGGTTGCTGAGAATGTGGGAATACCTTTTGAATGTAGCCTTGATACTACCTCGCCTCCTTGCGCAATGATGTATGAATCAGGCGGCAAATATGCCATATCAATGCCTTCTTGTTTCATATTATCAATTGTGAGGCTAATTAGGTTGCTGTTTGACCTGATTTTATCAATATTTAGTGGGTACAAGATAACACGCTTGTTATGAATTTCCGATAACTCAAGCATCTTATTTGCTGTGATAATCGAATTATTTTCTTCGGCGTTATATATCACCCCAATACTTGAAACGTTAGTCAGCTTTTCAATCGCTTTAAATTGTATTTCATGAGGTACGATATGGGATACCCCGGTAAAGTTTCTTTCTTTAGAAGATAAATCAGTTACCAATTTAGAACCCACAGGGTCGGTGACAATACTGAACACCACGGGTGTAGAGTTAGTCTTTCTAAATTCGCTTGGTTCATTATAAGTACCTAGTAACTCAAGGGTGATAGTGGTACCGAATGAATAAATAAGATCAGCTTTCTTATATTTTAAATCTCTAATATTTTGTTTAAGTTGAGCCTTATCGCTGCTTGCATCGAGAACCGTGAATCGCACATCAACGTGTTGTGATAAATAGTCCATAAAACCTTGCTCTGCATCAGTTACTCCACGCCACAATAAAAGGACAACGTGTTTTTCATCACTTTTGGCAAAGGTGAAGGGAGTCATTAAAATAAAGGTGATAACGAAAACTAAAAATCTCATGATTGAACCCCTAATTTCTGTTTATCGGATTCTAGAAATAATGAAAAGAACAGAATTAGACTGAATGAACTAACGAGTAATGAAACCCCAAATATAAGGATGGTATTATCGTAACCAAAAATGCTCAAACATACGCCTGCTAGCATAGGCCCTGCAATATTACCGATGCGCTCGGTGAGCCTGAAGATACCGATAATTTTCCCTTTTTCAATTCCTTGGCCGGAGAGTAGTTCGATGACCAGTGGTATTTGAGGCGAAACACAAATGCCATGCGCAATGCCGATAATGATGACGATCAGTAACACTCCCAATGTACCTTGGAAGAAGTAGAAGTTGAGTAATGCAAGAGAAGAAAGTAGCCCACCGATAAAAATGAAAGCCATTTTGTTTTTGAGTTTGTCGACTAGAATTGCGCTCAACGGTGAAATGACGATGATTGCAAGACCGTAAGCCATAATTACTCGGCCAGAAACAGAGCTACTTTCGCCCAAGAATTGTAGATAAACCGGGCAAATATAGTAAAGGAAACCAGTAAGTACGATCTTCGCTGGTATCGCACTGAATATCGTGATTAATGCAAAATATTTGTTACTTAACAGTTGTTTGAAATCTTTTAAATTGAGAGGTTTACTTGAGTTAGTTGTGCTCGATTTCTCAAAAAACACATAGACAAGTAAGACACTGAGCGTTGCGATCAATCCAGCGAGCATAAACGTCTCTGAGTATCCAAGCTTCTCCGCAAGGATCCCACCAATCGCGGCTCCACATAGAGAGCCAGAGAAAAATGATGACAAGAAAGTCGCCATTCCTTTAGTACGATTAGAATCGTTGGTGGTATCTGACACATAACCCTGTGCGGAAATAAAAACGATACCATAACCAACCGCCGTGAATGCACGCGCTACTAATAAGAATTCGAGGGATTGAACGAAAGCAGTAGCGATTAACCCTATGCTCGTGATCAGCCCTCCTGTCATCAACGAATGTCTTCTGCCTACTTTGTCTGACCAGTATCCCGCAAATGGTAGTGAGATCGCCCAACACAACATGAACAGTGAAATTGGTAGACTAGTCACTAGGTTGTCAGGAATCCAACCCGTTATGTTGTCCAGTGAAGACACGAACCTAGGAAAAAAGGCTAGTGAAGACGCTTCCGAGAGGACCAATAAAAATAGTGGTAAGCGAATGAATCGAAAGTCTTGTTTATCAATATCTTGTGAAGGCTGAGCTGGCTTTAGCTTAATAATTGCTTGGTTAGCTAGATGAAGCAATTTGCCAAACTCGTCGCGAGAAGAAGTTTTTGCCAAGTGATTGACGATATCTCGGTTCACAAGCATGAATACTTTCTTTAATTGGTTCCAAGGTGAAATAATCATGAAGTTACACATGAATAGAATTATTTCGGCGACGACAAGGCAAGATGCGACCAAAACGGTGATCATATCCATGACGCTTTCTTTCAGCATATTCATGATCAAGTTGTTGTCGGTAGTCACCTTCAGCTGCATTGTGTGACTTTGGCTATTACTGTTATTGTGGTTGTCTATATTGTTGTGGTCGTTGCTATTAAATGGTGTAAACGTTGATATACGTATAGACGCGTGTTTCACATTCCCCTCAGGATAGTGATAAGAGCTACCAGACTCCCCGTTAAAAGTAATAGATAGAATCTCACTGTGGTTATCAACGAAGAAAGCAAATTCGTCTTCTAAGCCATGCAGTCTGTTGTCAGGAACGCCTTTATTGAGTAACCCTTTAATCATCTGATTTAGTGAGTCACCAATCAGGGTTGATTTCTGCTCGAGTTTAACTTCATAAATCTGCGAAAACTTGTCCAGAGATTGATAAGAAACACCTAAATTAGCAATAATCGTTAACAGGATAGCAAGAGAAATGATAAACACGGGAAAGTGTTTTGTTTTCAATTTCTCGAACTTGGACATTGAATAGGGAGATTGCAGTGCCTTATGTGCTTGAGCTAACGTAGGAAGTAAATCGCTAGCTCCATCAGAAGTTTCGATTATCGCAGTTGCACCTTTAACACGGTCTACAATCCCTTCTAATAGATATTTCAATGCTATAAAGGCAAATGCGCAAGACAGCACTATCCATATGACTGAATACAAGAATTGATCCTTTAGCAAGGACGCTTTTTGTTGGTCTAATAGTGACGTAGAGTAGTAGAGCTTTATTTGGCCTTCAACTAAACCGAAAGAATTGGTTATATCAAGTGATAGCTGACGATCGTTTGCTTGGTTGTGTACACCTGTGCCAAATAGTTGTTCGCCAGAGGTAGACACCACCATTAATGCAGTAATGCCATCAACAAACTTTAGCCTACGATCTAGGATACCTTGTATGTTCGATATAGCTGAAAGAGGCAGGCCTAAACTGATTGCTTGATTGATATCATTATGTGTTTCTTCTAAAACGATTCGATAGGTAGAATCGGAGGTTTCCGTTAGCCTTTTCTCGAAATTGAAATAGTTCAGTGTTGCATTTAACGTGATGGAAAACAGCAAAACCGCCATGATGGCAAACATCAATTTGACCCTAAGTGACAGGCTAAATGATGTCGGATTGGTGGAGGTTTGGCTGGTCTTGCTGTTCATTGGTTAAGGCCTACTTAATAGATAAATCGAAGTCAGCACTGTTGTTCGTTGCACTAACTGTTACTTGAGTAATGGGTTCGCTGCGGCTTAATCGGCCGATACATTCTTCGGCTAATCTTGGCATCAGTGAACGGTTAATAATTTGTTCTACAGCGCGGCCGCCAGTGGTTGGATCGGTATTACGGTCGACCACGAACTGAATGAAATTCGCGTCCCAAGTGAATGAAGCCTTATATTGCTCTGCAAGTTTTTTCTTGATTCGATTTAGCGATATTTCTGTGATTTTCGCTAATTCTTCATCGTTAAGTGGGTAGTAGGGAACAATGGTAGTTCGGCCTAAAAATGCAGGTTTAAAGTATTGTTGCAGATCCGGACGTATTGATTCGAGTAGCTTGTCATTATCGATGCGATCGGTAGTCTGAGCACACACATCACAGATAGCTTGGTCGGCAGCGTTCGATGTCATAATAATGATGGTGTTCTTGAAATCGACGGTTCGACCTTCGCTGTCTTTGATATGACCTTTATCGAAGATTTGATAAAACAGATCATGTACACCAGGGTGAGCCTTCTCCATCTCATCCAATAGCAATACAGAATAAGGGTTGCGTCGAATCGCTTCCGTCAATACACCACCTTCGCCAAAGCCCACGTAACCTGCTGGTGAGCCGAGTAGCATGGAAATTTTATGCTCCTCTTTAAACTCGGTCATGTTAATAACGGTAAGATCGTTGCTTCCTCCGTAAAGTTGCTCCGCAAGTGCCATGGCAGTTTCAGTTTTACCGACACCACTTGGACCACACATTAGGAACACACCAATCGGTTTTCGATTATCCGTTAAACCCGCTCGGGAAATACGAATTGCTTTTGCTAGTTCGTTCTTTGCGACATCTTGTCCTATTACTCGAGTATTAAGTTCATCTTCCAAGGTCAGCAGCTTAGCGATTTCATCGCTCATCATGTTACCAACCGGGATACCAGTCCAATTCGCAATCACCTGAGCAATAGTGTTATCGTCGACCATGGCATAGACGAGGGGCTCCTCACCTTGTACGTTTGCTAACTCGATACGCAGGCCGTCGAGTTGTTGCTGCTTGTTGGAGTCAACCGCATTTAGCTCTTGTGCTTCAGTTATCTCTTGCTGAATCACTTTAATTTGGTCTACTAATTCAATCTCTTTTTCCCAACGCGTGTAATACGCAGCCAACGTTTGTTGATTGTCTTCTATCGATAGTGTGAGCTCTTTAATCAACTCAGCGCTGTTGGAGAACAGTGCCTCTTCTTTTTCTAATGCTGATTTTTCGTTTTCTTGATAACGAATCGTCTGCTCTAGTGTTTCCAATACTTCTGGCTTCGCGCCTTGTGTCAGTGCGATTCGTGCGCTGGCAGTATCAAGTAGGCTAATGGCTTTGTCTGGTAGTTGGCGACTTGGAAGGTAACGGATCGATAAGTTGACCGCTGCTTCAATCGCGGATTCAGCAATAAAAGCGCCATGGTGAGCTTGCAATGAAGCAGCCACACCACGAAGCATTTGCATCGCATCTTCTGCGTTAGGCTCTTCAATGGTTACAACTTGGAATCGGCGTGTTAGAGCCGGATCTTTTTCGAAGTACTTTTTGTATTCCGCCCATGTTGTCGCAGCGATGGTTTTGAACTCACCACGCGCCAAGGCTGGTTTTAGAAGGTTTGCCGCGTCGTTTTGTCCAGCAGCGCCGCCTGCACCAATAAGGGTGTGAGCTTCATCGATAAATACAATGATGGGTACTTCTGAGCTTTTTACTTCATTGATGACGTCTTTTAAGCGGTTTTCAAACTCACCTTTAACGCTCGCGCCGGCTTGCAGCAAGCCAAGGTCTAAAGAGTGGATCTGTACGCCTTGTAGAGCACTAGGGACTTCATCAGCTGCAATTCTTAACGCTAATCCTTCAACAACAGCGGTTTTACCTACGCCTGGTTCACCGACCATAATCGGGTTGTTTTGGCGCTTACGACACAAGATGTCAATCGCTTTTCTTACTTCTGCATTACGGCCTGAAATTGGGTCGATGTTGCCATCAATAGCCTGCTGAGTAAGGTTTACCGTGTATTTGCTTAGAGCGTCGTTACCCGCGGGGGTACTATCGACAGCGCCATTAGCTGAAGGTGCTGAAGAGTTACGTGCAATAGGAGTTTTCTTGATAAGACCTTGCAGAGACTCAAGTGAAACATTGCTTAATGATTCAAGTTGTAAGGTCGTCACACCTAATACATTTTGCTGCATTAGAGCTTGAATAAGGTGTAGGCTGACGATCTCTCCATGCCCGTAGTTTACTGATGCAATCATCCAAGCGTCTTTGATTAATTCCGTTAAGCCGTGGCTTAACGTCGGTTGACCTTCATTACCTTTTGGGAGCATAGAGATTTTCTTTGTCAATTCACTGACTAAGGCATCTATTGAAAGTTTCTGAGATTCACACAATGTCATGAGCATTGGGTCTTTCTGGGAGATAAGTTGAAGAATCCAGTGTTCAACCTCTATAGCTCCAACACCTTGGTTCATTGCTGAACCAGCAGATGCTTCGAGCGCCTGCTTTAGGGCAGGTGCTAGCTTGCCGACTAAGTTAGTGAGCGTTACTTGTGTCATTGTTTATTCCTTATATTTCTATAATCTACACGAACCATATTGCGAACTATAAAAGCAAAATGTTTACACTTTTATCAGGACTGTGCTGAGGGGCAAGATAATCAATCTCTCCTAGGCGAGCTGCAATAGAAACGTTGCTTGATAAACGGGGTTTGGTTAAATATGAACGCTTAACGTTCAGATAAATGGCAACAGGCGTGTTGTCTTTTAAGTAATGCTGAGTCAAAGACCACATGGATTTCGCTAATTGGTCATCTTGCTGAATTTCTAGGAATTCACTTCTGCTTTTTGGAGTAACAAAAATACTCAAGTTGTTGAAATTAACGAGGCAGGTTCTTCCTACTAAGAAACCTTGTCCTAAACGGCTATTGAAATCCCGATTTTTACCTAGTCGTGTCAATGAATCTGTAGGCAATAGGCGACGTTCAAATGCCTTACATTCGACATCGATTGAGTAAGGAAAAAAATCATTGAGTATCTTTTTTAGCGTTGTAAGGCTACGGCTTTGTTGGCTAAGTAATAGTGAGTATTGCAGGTATTCTTTGTGTTCTTTCCCAAGTGCTGAAAAATGATTCAATAACGCCGCTTTTTTGGAATTCTGCTCGTTTTCAACGAGTAACCAACGTTGCACATTAGTTCGATAGGTGATTTCAAAGTGGCGTTGATTAAACACATCCAGAAAGTCTTGAAGTGAATGATCGTCGTTGTGTATCGCGCTTAACAACTCTTCATAAATATAATTGGGAATTACCCCTTTTACACCAGAAAGCGCTTCTTTTGCCAATCTCAGCTTTGCCTTGTTTCCCTTTAGCGAAAAGTACTGAATTTCTTGAGGGTTCCCAGTTGGCATTGCCTCAGACTTCAATTGGATCTGTACCTGAGTAGAGCTGTGAGACTGGAGTCGTTCCAATAGTCTCATTGCTTGCGAGAAGTCGTACTTTTCGGGTTGAGTCGTTAGATCTTCGATGAAATGCTTCATATCGGCTTCCTATAGCGATCGATCCAATTGTGCTTATTTTTTGGAGTTACAGGCACAATTGACTACCGTGAATCTTAGGGTATGTTTTTATGAAACCATCTCGCCCATAGAGACGAATCTTAAGTTGAATGTATCTATCAAAACTGCAAAACTGCTGGAAGAAGCGATTCAACACATCGGCAAATGCTAGGTAAGGTGAGGTGGCATCAAGCGTAAGTTCAATCTCGGTTCCGGGCGAGAACACGTTCTTACCCAACACACGAATTGCAGAAACTTGCGAATTGAATGTAATTGAGTGAATCATCTGAATTTCTGTGCTTGATACCTGGTCGCGACTGCACAAACTCAACATATGTTTGAGTTCAGCTACCGGGTTGCTAGATTGCACCAATGATGTGAAGTTGGTGTTCAATAAGCTAATAAATTCCCAGTGGATGTTTTGGTCGATTTCTTTTTTAATCGGCGCAGAGGGCGGGTAAATAGGTGAGAAATCACCGGGTAAATCAATACTCTCTAAGCATTCCAAAGTGCCGATTACACCACAAGCTTGCTTCCCATTAGTACACAGTAACTTGGTACCAAGTAGCTTGCTAAATTCTGTATTTGTTGTGTCGGATAACGAAATCGCTATGCTTACTTCACCAAAGTGATCGTGTTTACTTTGCCAGTAGTCGTAACTTTGGTTATGTGAATACTTTTCTTTAAAAAGTGGAATTAAAGGGACCTCTCCGTTCGGAGTGATTTCATAGACGTTTTGAATTTCAATAATTTCTATATTGTTGTCACTATGAGCGTCGGCATTAACTGGAACGGATAGAGTCCGGTGGTCATATGGGATCGGTTCGCCAGTTTGCTCAAATAAATTAATCGCAGGCACGACATTGAGCTTGAATACGTCTTTATTAAATAGACGAATGAACTCCGATGGCAATGATGACATAAACAAATTAATCACGATTTCAGACTCGTCAAATTTGTTCGCGTGTTCAGCAAAGTTTTTTAGTCTAAAGAACTGTCGCTTCTCTTTGAAAAAGAAGAATTCATTGATCAGTTGATAACCGGTGAATTGATTTCCGTGTTCAGGCAAGAACTTAAACTCGAGATCACTAATTCGATTTTTTAGTTGAAGGTTATCAACGGTCGAGTGTTGGGCACACTCGGAATCGGAAATGGAAATCGACAAGGTATTGTTGAGAAGCAAATCGACGAGAGAGTCAGCATTATTTTCGAAGCCTTTGACGAAGAAATCGAGATCACCTAATTCTAAATGGCTGAAATAAACATCCGGATCACCAGTACTCAGAGATATCTGAACAACCGCGGAGCTTTGGTTAGCTGTTGAAGGTCTGTTGAAACTAAACGGCGCACTCAATGCTCTGGCATTGCTTAAATTAAATGGTGCTATATTGAGTTCGTCAACGGTCTTAAATAGGCACTCGTTTTTCGTGTTTGTACTTGAAAAAAGTGAGCCTTTAGGCAAGCTGCTTGATTCAATAGGACCGTCTTCAGTATGAAGTTCAAGATAAGCAACACTAGGAACAGTTTGAATATAAGAAGGGTAGAGAACACTCAAAATACCTTCGATAACTTCAGGCAACTGTTCAGATAGTTTCTTTTCGACCTTTGCGTTCAATAGTGCTACACCGTCGAGTAAGCGAGCCATGCTAGGGTCTTCGATCTTACCTTGATGGATATTGAGGTTTTCGGCATGAGTAGGGTATTCCTGACCGAACTGACCTAACGAACGGCGCACAAAGGCCAGTTCTTGCTCGAAGTAACGCATAATGGGTTCAGTCATAGCTATCTTCTTCTATAGATGTAGTTAAATCGCTTAGTGCGATTCTTGAATCAAAGATTAGGTCTCGTTCACCATTATTGGTCTTCACTTTAGCTATGATGTTGAACGATAGTGAATTGTCACCTTCTTTACGCTGCTCGAGCTCAACAGATATGTCGTGTAATCGTGGCTCGAAGCTTTTTATCCAAGCCTCGATACGTAAAGTGATCTGAGTGTTTTCTAAAGTTGCACTGAGCAAATGAACATCTTCGATACCAAATTTAAAGTTCGAGCGGTTTACTTCAACGAGCCTATTATCAATTTCTGTTAATGAAGCCTCTGCCTCTAAGAGCTTGGTTAGGTGGAACTTAATATCTTCAATCTCGGCGTCCTGATAGGGCTTTGCATCGCTGATAAAGGTTTTCCAAAAACTCATGATGCTACCTCGTTTAGATCGGTAGTCAGCACAACCTCGCCACTAAAGTAATCAAATTGGTATTGAGGAACGATACGCAGAGTGCAGGCAAAACTGCCAGCTTGAGAATGAGATTCCCTGACACTAACTTTGGCAAAGCTCAATGGATATTTGGACAAGGTTTCTTCATTTGCAAATGAGACATTGCTGGAAAATTTTTCGATCCAGTTTGTTAAAAATAGCTCACATTCGTTGGCACTGTTGAAACTGCCGACCATCTCACGCACTTGCACTTTTAGATAATGGGCAATTCTGCAAGACATTAGCGTAGTCTGAATCTGAGTTAACACTTTGTCATTATCGTTCTGTCCACACTGCCAAATAGAGTTATTGCCATTGAAGTAAAACTTATCGGTTAAAGGGCTTTTGGTTAATGGAATAAAGCCACTTTGCGCGTAAAAATTAGACAGTTGCCCGAATAAGCTAACATCCGCTACTGGCTTTTGCAGGTGGCTGTCAAAATAGTGGCTCGCAGGGAGGTTAATAACAGAGCCTTGCAGCTTGTCATTCCAGCGAGACTTCAGAAAACCGAACCAGTTCACACGATGAAATTCCCGCATGATTGTAGTAGCTAGTACCATATTGGCTAAGCCCCATGAGCCTTTGCCTTGTTCATTATAAACAAAGCCGACTCGTCGATTTTTGTATGCATCACGAAGACGAACCTGAGGTAGCGCCATGCCAATAAAGCGTGAACTTGGTTTACTGCGTAGGTCTTGCCATGCTTTGAAATCAGGACCGGATAGAATTTTATTGATTCGCGTTATATCAGAGAGCCAGTCTGCACCATTTTCACCAAAAAACGTTGGTACTGGAGAGAAAAGCATCGGGCAAAGCGTCGCTTCTCCTAATTTACCTAACAGTTCTACGGTAAATAGGTCGTCATAATTGGCATCAAAATCGATGTCCATCGAGATAGGGTGGCTAAATGTGATGCATCCAAAGGGGTGACCCCCTAAAGTATTTAGCTCGCTATTACCTATCTTGTTATACAAATCGCTGGATTTTGTTGAGTACGCTTGATTGACATCGCTGGATATCTCAGTCCAATTCATATCGAGTAATTTTACATGAGCTCTTTGGTAGCTTATGGGCAAAGATACAAGTTGCTGAAGACTTAACCAGTTGCGTTCTAACTTTTGAAAATCAGGCTCATGAATTATTGCATCGAGCTGTAAACTGAGTGCAGTATCAATCTTCGATATTAGTGTGGATATCAATGAAATCAATGAGGATTTAGAGCGTAAAGAGTGTTGGTCTAGCTCAGATAATAGAGATAAAGCCTCTTTTATAAAGGTATTATCTGTATTATCTAGTTGGTTAAATTTGTTTTGCCATTCCGTATCTAACTTCATAAAAAATTTTGGCCGGATTACTCCGGCCAAATCCCTATTAACCAGGAATCTTAGCAACCATTCGAACTGAGGTTGTCAGCTCTTCAAGTTGTAACCAAGGTCTTAGGTGAGCCACAGCTGAGTAGGCACCTGGCTTACCAGGTTGCTCAACCACTTCGATGCGAGATTCACAAAGAGGGGTTTTTGCGCGTTGCTCATTACCAATAGCACCGGCGTTGGTGTATTGGTCGATCCATAGTTGTAGCTCTCGTTTGATATCAGGAGCTTCAAGGTTTGAACCTAGCTTGTCTCGACCCATTACTTTCAGGTAGTGGGCGATACGGCTACTTGCCATAATGTAAGGTAGGCGAGCAGAGATAGCAGCATTCGCTGTTGCGTCTGGGTCTGTAAATGTTTTAGGTTTCTGAGTTGTTTGGCCACCGATGAACACAGCGTAGTTAGAACTTTTATAATGAACCAAAGGAAGGAAACCAAGGTCTGAAAGCTCTTTCTCGCGCTCGTCAGTTAGATTCACTTCTGTTGGACACTGCTGAAGTAGATCGCCAGCTTCAGACTTGTAGGTTAAGTTAGGTAGGTTTTCTACTTTACCACCGTTATCAAGTCCACGGATAGATGTACACCAACCCGAAGCAGTATATGCTTGAGTCATTTTAAGACCCAGTTCATATGCAGCATTCGACCAAACTAATTGGTCATTGCTGGTTGGCTTTGGACTGCCATCCATATCGGTTGCAAGCTCTTCGTATGCGAATACATCAGTACTTAGACCTTTATCACCATACGGTAGACGAGCAAGAGTGCGAGGCAGCGTTAGTGTTACGTAACGTGCATCGTCACTTTCACGGAATGAATTCCATGCTGCGTATGCAGGAGAGTCGAAGCCTGCTGCTACAGGTTTGCCTTCAGAGAAAGTTTGGAAGCTGTTGAACTCGAACATTTCAGCATTTGCAGCGGCAATGAACGGTGCATGACATGCTGCAGCAACTTCACCCATGTAGCGAAGTAGAGCAACGTCTTCATCTTTTGCGCTAAACTCGTAATCACCAATGAAAGTACCGTAAGGCTGACCACCAGCAGTACCAAACTCACTTTGATAAACCGCATTGAATAATGGGCTTCGGTCAATTGCTGGTGCGTCTTCAAATTGGTCAAGCAGCTCTTCTTGTGTGAAATCAACCATTTTAATCTTTAGATCACGACCAAGTTCACTCTCTTTAACAAGCTTTTGTAGACCACGCCAAGAGCCTTCAAGTTTCTGCAAGTCTTTCTGCTGCATGACTTCAGATAACTGTTGAGATAGTTTCTTATCTATCTCAGAGATTGCATTCTCAATCGTCTTAGTAACGTTTTTATCCCACGTTACTGTTCCAGAAAGTGCTTGCTCTGTAAGTACAGAAAACAGTTCTTTCGTTGTATCTGCCGGAGTTTGAGTGGTTGCTTCAATCGCTCGGTCTAGAAAGCTGAGTGAGCCTTCTGTCGCTTCTGCTTGCGCTTGATTCTCTGTTTCAGTACTCATTACTCAGCTCCTTCTTCTTTTATACCTAGCTCATCAGAAAGCGCATTAATCGTGTCTGCACTTTGTAGAACTTCTTTAAGCAGTTTTTCTAGGTCGCGAGAACGATCGGCTTTAGAAAGAAGCACTTTCAGTTGGTTACGGGTTTCAACTAGTTTTTTTAGCGGTTCAACTTGCTCGATAATTGCTTCAGGTTCGAAATCTTTCATCGAGTCAAATTTAAGGCTTGCTTCAAACTGGCTGTCATCACCTGCAAGTACGTTGTCTACTTTTAGGGATAACTCAGGGCCAACGCGCTTCATTACAGTATCGAAGTTGTCTTTATCAACGTTGTAGAAAGTACGGTCTTCTACTTCTTCTTTGTCTTGCTTATGGCCTGAGTAGTCACCAATAACCCCAACAACAAAAGGGAGCTCTTTGGTTTCTACAGCGCCATTAGTCTCAACGTCATAGGTAATACTTACGCGGTTCTTACTTACGCGTTTATGTTGGGAATTTAGTGCCACGTTAACTCTCCTTGATTAATTACTTAGCAGTTGAAGTGACTTTAGCTGTAGTCGCGTCGAAGCCAACTTCAGGGCCTTTCTCGATCTTACCGCCGTCAGCTTCAATGTAGTAAGCCTTAGAAATTTGAGTGTAGGTTAGGCTGAAAGATTCGCTAGGAAGTGAACCGTCTGTACCTGACATATTGTAGCTAGACATACGAGCCATTTTCATCGTTAGAATTAGGTATGGATCTGCACCAGAACCTTCACGGTTTGGTTTTGTCATAACGATTTCAACAGTGCGACCTTCTGGACCCGGAGCGTACAAGAAAGTAGTTAGATGTGGCGACGCACCATCACAGCCACGAGAAATGTTAACTTCGCCAAGAGCAACCATGCCTTGGTCAGCATTGTTTGCGTTACCTACATCGATGCCAACACCACGGACAGCGCTCCAAGAAATACTATCGAGTGCGAAGAAACCATCTTTGCCCCCGATTTTTTCTACCGTTGCTGCACCTTTTGGTGTCGTACCTTCAATTCTCATAAAAATAGAAGCCATAGTGTTTCTCCTTGCTTAATGCAATTAATGGGCTTTACCACTCAAAATCTTGCATGCTGCTTGATGATGAGTTGGAAGTAGATTCAGATGCTTGGTTGGTATCTGCTGTGCTATTTGGACTAATAGGAATTGGCGTTACTTTAGTTGGTTCCTCAATAGTCGGTTTCGACACCGGAGCGAACTCTGGTGCTGAAGTTATTACTGGGACGGGCTTGCCTGACAAGTCCAACTTGTCTAGATTATCCATCCCGGTCATTTGATTAATTTGAGCGATCACACTTTGCTCATTACCTATCATTTCTTGGAGTAGTTCTGGGAAACTCATGTAACCCCAACGAATTGAACGCTCCAATAAAAAGGCGATTGGGCTATGAGGTTCAGTCTCTTTAAAATACTCAGCAATTTTTCTAATTTCCTGAAACGCATGATCACGATTAACAATACCGTTAATACTCGACACGTTTTGAACAATCGTCTGAGTTTGGGTTTGAGAGGGGTGGCCATTTGATGATTGAACCTGACCGTTATCTACCACGCTCCCGTTACCTTGATTCACTGGCTCTGAATTATGGCCTGTTCCTGTTGCTGAAATAGATTCATTTTTGACGGCAACCGTCTGTTCCGATGCCGAAGGTATTGAATCGCTTTGTTCGCGCGTTTCGGTTGAGCTTTGGATGACGTGGAAGTTGTCGTCCAAAGGCCAAGGAGCGAATTTTTCTCCTACTAGGAAATGAATCGCTTTAATCAGGTCACGTACGTTGGTTTTGATAAAGTTGAAACTGATCACCGAGGCGCTAACAGCTCGGCACTTTTCAGCCAGGTTTTTCTCTGCCATTTCCAGATCACTATAGATACTGGCCAAATGGAAGAGTGTTTCTGCAACGCTTTGATCAAACGCGTTCAAGGCTGATTCTTTCAGTTCAGCGATGTTACCTTTTCGTTCGGCTGTGAGGTAATCCCCAAAAGTTACACCTGAACAAAAATCAAGCATTTGAAAAGGTATGTAAAGAGAACTGGAGTCCAGTGATTCACCAACTAGCTGAAGTAGAGATTTAGCTCTGAACTCAGTGATTTCCTTTGCTTTTCCTGCATCATCAGAAGCTTTTAATTTAGCGTCTGGTAGCATTGGATTTAGCGTATCCCAAAATTGGTTGATGAAAAGGTTTAAAGCTGGGATAGCTGTAGCAAGGTTATGAAATGGCTGTGAAGTAAAAAGCTGGCTAGTAATGTACCAACCTAATATTTCTAAATCTTTAGACTGGGAGGTGAGTGTCTCTTCAGAAATTTTTCTTAACTCAGCCCAGTTTTCAGTATTTGCATCCACAATTGCTGGGTCAGAAGATGCATCAGGTGTTTCAACTAACTGACGAAATGAAGATTGAGCGCTATTGTAAACGTTTCTTAAACTGCGGTATGCGGTTCTATCCAATTTCAGGTAAGAGCCGGAGGGGTCATTATCCGAGATTGGAGTCAGTAAATGAGCAATTTCTGTCATACACGTCCTGTTAAAGTTATTTGATATCTCGATCACATAAAGTGTTATTTCTAATAGCT
>NZ_JBFRLX010000273.1:0-2274 GCF_041470165.1 Vibrio sp. 10N.286.46.A8 | reverse complement strand
ATCGCCAGGCTTTAAATTTTTAGAGTCGTTTTTAAACGGTTCTAGAACTGCTGATATAGCTCAGCCCGGTAGAGCGCACCCTTGGTAAGGGTGAGGTCCCCAGTTCGAGTCTGGGTATCAGCACCACTATTTAGTTGATTTGATTTATCGAGTTAACAATAGAATTTGTTTGACGACCATAGCATTGTAGACCCACCTGATTCCATGCCGAACTCAGAAGTGAAACACAATAGCGCCGATGGTAGTGTGGGGTTTCCCCATGTGAGAGTAGGACATCGTCAGGCTTAAATTGCATTATGCTGAATAGACACTGCGGAGTGGTAGTTCAGTTGGTTAGAATACCGGCCTGTCACGCCGGGGGTCGCGGGTTCGAGTCCCGTCCACTCCGCCACTTATTAGAAAGCCTAGTCTTATGACTAGGCTTTCGTCGTTTCTGGATACGATAATTCTGTCTTCGATCAACGAGTCCCGGCCCGCCTGAGCACCCAAGCACTCCATCATTTATAAGAAGCCTCGGTAGAAATCGCGGGGCTTTTTTACATCTAAATTATAGTGTTCGCCCTTCCATTGAATGACTTTTACACAAGGTTTGCGCGTACCCCATGACTCCTAGTTAACGTGTCCCGTTATTCTGTTATTTATTAGAAAGTCTAACTCTACGATTAGAGTCTTTTTATTTGTATTTTCTACGCGAGTTGTTATTTGAAACGAGCATGCGTTTCACAAACGCACATAGCTTTAAGCTTAGCACTCAAATACTTTAGCTATGCGACGTTGTAAGTCAGGTTAATGAGACTGTTCTGACTCAGCTGTATCCATTCAATATCGAAGTTATATAAGCCTTACAACTCATCCTACGTGCCCTGCGTTTATAGATGTTTGCTTTACCAAGCGAGTGCACTTTAGTATTAGTTAACAGCCCTTCATCTACGATACCTGACTTCTGTTTTTATCTGTGAATCTAGAGGGTACTTCTGTTGTGTAATTAGGAATCGATCATGGATGTTTCTGCTAAGAGCGCTATAGCCCTTAATTAGGTGACTTCATCCTCTTGTTATGCATTAAGCTTAAACCACTCTTAATTGTATTGAACACCCTGTTTGAAAAGTATCTCAAAGGGGAAGTGGACTATATTTCAGGTTGAAGGAGAGAGTCGCTAGATTAAGGGCCCAAATTGGTGCCGGTGGGATACATATGCTAAGAAATAGAGAATTTCTCGTATTCGTGCAGTGATATTTATCATCCAATCAGATCGAGACTCTCTGGCTCTAGGTTCAGGTATCTTAGGAGATGTTTACCGGTCTCTTTTCTACTCTGATGTGTTTGTTGACTCGATATGAATTAGTTATGTTGACCACTTTACTCTGAACATATTGATTTCTTGCCGGTTAGTTCAAGCTATGTTTTGGCTATTGCGACTAATATGAAGCTAGAAGGGCGTTATTGTTCGCTTGGTAAGAATAGACTCAAAAAAATCATCGGGTGATATTTTAGTGATTATTTTAACAAATAGATAAAGCCTTAAAAGCTAATGGGGCGAACTATGAAATTAAGCTTTAACTTTGAAGATGCCAGTCAGATCTTTGTAGGATCTTTTGCTTTGGCTGTACCGATTTCTTTTTCCGAAGAAGCCTGGAAGTTAGGGGAGACTTTGCCTACTGCTAATCTGTTGCTGCTATTTTTATTATCAGCAGTGTTCTTAGGCTTTTATACTTATGAAAGTGTCTTTCAGAAAAATGTTGTTGCACGCATGCCGGTGTTTATTTTCAGAATTGTTATTGCTTATGCTATGACGGCGTTGGTAGTTGCTTTGGTACTGACATGTTTGGATAAATTGCCTCTATTAAGCGATCCAATAGTCTCGTTTAAACGTGTCATTGTTATATCAATGCCCGCGTCTATGGGGGCTATTATAGTGGATAGTTTCGATAAAGAGTGAAACTGTATATCACCCAGGTTAAGTCATCAACAGAGCCATTCTGGCGCTTAGTTGGTTCACTCTTAGATAACACAAGTAGCAAGCTCGCTAGAAAGGTTTCGACATGTCGTTGGGCGATTAAAGCTAAATCAAAAGAGTAAAGCCTAATTGTTTTACAAGAAAATTAAGACTGAGAGTTTCTGTACTGAATGAGCGATTAGAAAGGTGAGGGGGATGGAGGTACGCTAGGATCTTTAGATGCAAAAAAGCCGCATCAATGATGCGGCTTTCTTTAATATGGCTCCCCTTGCAAGACTTGAACTTGCGACATACGGATTAACAGTCCGCCGTTCTAC
>NZ_JBFRLX010000272.1:0-11740 GCF_041470165.1 Vibrio sp. 10N.286.46.A8 | reverse complement strand
ATTTCAGGACGGGACAATTGCAGGTATTAAAAAGCCGACTTAAGAAAGTCGGCTTTTAGAAAACTATTTCATTATCAAAGTACTTTAATTACCTCAGTATGGTTCGTGCTGTGGTAATCACTCAGCTGGCATTATGCGCCGTATGGGTGAACCTTGATGATAGTTTCGTTACGATCTGGGCCAGTTGATACGATATCAATTGGAACGCCAGTTAGGTCTTCGATACGCTTGATGTAATCTAGAGCAGCTTGTGGAAGCGCGTCGATAGATTTAGCACCAAATGTGTTTTCAGACCAACCAGGCATTGTTTCGTAGATTGGCGTCGCTTCTTCGAATGACTCAGCAGCCATTGGAGAAACTTCTAGGATAGAACCATCTTTCATCTTGTAACCAGTACAGATTTTTAGTTCTTCTAGGCCATCTAGAACGTCTAGTTTAGTTAGACACATACCAGATAGAGAGTTGATTTGGATTGCACGACGCATAGCAACAGCATCGAACCAACCTGTACGTCGTAGACGACCAGTAGTTGCGCCAAACTCGTGACCAACATCGCCTAGGTGCTTACCGACTGGGTCTTGCTTCTCAAGGCCATCGTATAGCTCAGTTGGGAATGGACCTGAACCAACACGAGTACAGTAAGCCTTAGTAATACCAAGGATGTAACCGATGTGACGAGGACCGAAACCAGAACCTGCAGCAACACCACCAGCAGTCGTGTTAGAAGACGTTACGTATGGGTAAGTACCGTGGTCGATATCTAGTAGCGTACCTTGAGCACCTTCAAACATAATCTTGTCGCCGCGCTTACGTGCTGCGTCTAGTTCGTCAGTTACGTCGATAACCATCGCAGTTAACATGTCTGCGTAGCTCATCGCTTGCTCAAGTACTTCTTCGTAGCTTACTGTTTCAGCTTTGTAGAAGTGCTCTAGTTGGAAGTTGTGGAATTCCATAACTTCTTTTAGCTTCTCAGCAAATGCTTCTTTATCGAAAAGGTCGCCAACGCGTAGACCGCGACGAGCAACTTTATCTTCGTAAGCAGGACCGATACCACGACCTGTTGTACCGATAGCTTTCGCGCCACGAGCGATTTCACGCGCGTTGTCGATAGCAATATGGTACGGAAGAATTAGAGGACAAGCTTCAGAGATGAAAAGACGCTCACGCACTGGGATACCGCGTTCTTCAAGAGGCTTCATCTCTTTAAGAAGTGCGTCAGGCGATAATACAACACCGTTACCAATAACACATTTAACGTTATTGCGTAGGATGCCTGATGGAATTAAGTGAAGAACGGTTTTTTCACCGTCAATTACAAGTGTGTGACCTGCATTGTGACCGCCTTGGTAGCGAACCACGTATTTTGCATCTTCAGTTAAAAGGTCAACGATTTTACCTTTACCTTCATCACCCCATTGGGTGCCTAGAACGACTACGTTATTTCCCATCTTTCCAATTTCTGTTGCTAATTAAAAATGGATTCTAGCACTGAATCACACTTCTTGCAGTCACTTTTTGTTCATAAACGTTAACGCTGTACAAAAATAAACCAGCGATAACTGAGGGCGAATGTGTAAAGATGCTGATATCATTGCATTTTATAGACAAAAGGCAGAACCATGTCTCAATCAATTTGGCTCGCTATTGGGCTCGTTCTTATCGCTGAAGGGCTCGGCCCCTTGATTGCACCTAATGGCTGGAGAAACATGGTCGCGCAACTGAGCGAGCAACCAGACACCCAACTGCGCCGTATTGGCGGTTGTCTTGTGGTGGCTGGTGCCGTTATCGCTTTCATGACCTACCGTTAGGTTTTCTCAAAGTACGGAGCTGTCACTACGACTTCCCTCGAAGATTCAATGGTCACCTGCAGTCTTCAACGAATAGAAAACAAAAAGGCTCCCATTATGGGAGCCTTTTGATTTTTAGGTACTTCGCTAATTTAATGAATTAACGAATCAGCTTATTTTGCTGGAGCACCGCTTGCTTGATTCATGTATTGGAAGAAGTCAGTCTTCGGATCCAGTACTAGAATGTCGCTCTTATCGCTAAATGATGTCTCATAAGCTTGCAGTGAACGCATGAAGCCATAGAACTCAGGGTCTTTGCTGAACGCATCAGAGTAGATCTTCGCTGCTTCTGCATCAGCATCACCACGAGTCACTCGAGCAGTACGGTCAGCTTCAGCAAGAACAGTCGCGACTTCTAGCTCAGCTTGAGCACGGATAACTTCTGCTTTCTCACGACCTTGAGAACGGTGTCTACGAGCAACCGATTCACGTTCTGCACGCATACGGCGGTAGATAGATTCACTGATTTCGTCAGGAAGGTTAATCTTCTTCATACGGAAATCAACAACTTCAACACCTAAATCAGCCATCGCACTTTCTGCCGTTCCAGACAAAACGTTTTCCATGATCTTATCGCGTTCGCCATCAACTTCTAGTGCTTCTGCAGCCGCTACCGTTGTGACGACTTCGCTATCAGCAGAGTCTGGCAGGATGTCCTTATTACGAGGGCCTGACACAATCTGCTTAATTTCACGAGAACCAATTTCAGAACGAAGAACATCTGTCACTTTACGCTCAAGAAGTGCTTCTGCCGTCATGATATTACCGCCACCGGTACTCAGATAGAAACGTCCAAAATCAGCAATACGCCATTTTGCGTAGGTATCAATTAGAACGTCTTTTTTCTCTGATGTTACGAAACGGTCAGAACGGCCATCCATCGTTTGAATACGAGCATCAAGTACTTTTACGCGATCAAACATCGGTAGTTTAAAGTGCAGGCCTGGTTCATAGATTCGTGATACGCCGTTGTCATCGAGAACTCGACCAAAACGAATTACCATGCCACGCTCGCCTTCTTGAATCACAAATAGTGACATCAATAGAAGGGCAATCGTCACAACTAATACAGGGATCATTAATTTACGCATTATTAGTATCTCCCTTGACGTGAACTGTCTGAACGAGTTTGAGTGCTAGACTTTGGATCGGCTTGAGTTTCTAACTCAATTTGATCGTAAGTTGATGATGTTTTTGCAGGGCGAGTGCCCGACTGAGAACCACCTTGTGCGCCTAGCTTATCAATTGGTAGGTATAGCAAGTTACCGCTTGATTCAGAATCAATCAGGACTTTCGATGTGCTTGAGTACACTTTTTCCATTGTATCAAGGTACATACGGTTACGTGTTACTTCAGGAGCAGCTTGGTATTCAGGTAGCAGTTTCTCGAACTGAGCTACTTGACCTAGAGCACCATTAACTGTGCGCTCTGAGTAACCCACCGCTTCTTTCTTCAAACGCTCAGCACGACCTGTTGCTTTTGGAAGAATGTCATTTCGGTAGGCTTCAGCTTCACGCTCGAAACGCTCTTCATCCTCACGAGCCGCGATAGCATCATCAAATGCATCTTTCACTTGCTCAGGTGGACGTGCTGACTGGAAGTTCACGTCAACAATCAGAATACCCATATCGTAGCTATCGATAATGCGGTTTAGTGTTTCTTGAGTACTTTGACGAATCTGCTGACGACCACTTGTTAGGATACTATCCATTAGTGAGTCACCAATTACCGCACGAAGCGCAGAATCGGTTGCTTGGCGTAAACTGTCGTCTGCATTCGTTACACGATACAAGTACTTGTATGGGTCAGAAACACGGTATTGAACACCCATTTCAACGGTCACAACGTTTTCATCTTTCGTTAGCATGGTGCCAGCAGCACGTAGAGAACGAATCGCTTGAACGTTTACCAGTTGCTCATCTTTGATTTCATCGATGAAGCGTGGGTGCCAGTTAAGACCAGGCTCTTCGATACGGTCGAACTGACCCAATCGAAGTACTACTGCTCTTTCTGCTTCGCCAACAGTGTAGAAACCAGCGAAGAACCAGATAGCAATCGCAATGACAGCAATGACACCAAAGCCAATCGCACCGCCACCACCGATAGATGGCCCGTTACCGTTGCCACCTTTTTTACCAAACTTGCCACCTAACTTTTGACTTAGTTTACTAAACACTTCGTCTAAGTCTGGCGGTCCTTGATCTCGGCCGCCGCGATTATTGTTCTTACCCCAAGGGTCATTATCGCGGCCGTTATTATCGCCGTTGTTGTTATTTCCAGGCTCATTCCACGCCATTAGAAAGCTCCATCATTTGATATGACGTTATACTGTAGCAGTCTCTTTGGTAACGATAAAGCCACCTAAGAGTGCCCCTTCTCTTTTTTCAAGTTTAGACCAATCTATTTGTTGCATTCGGATATCTATCAACAAGTTACCATTTTCATCATACTCCTCTTGTTGAATACATTTCATCTCAAAGAATAAGCTACGAATACGGCCCTGATGTTGATGTGGAATACACAATCGGAATTGAACCATTTGACTTGCTAAACGCTCAGTTAAAGCTTCAAACAGCAGTTCAATGCCTTCTCCTTCCATTGCAGAAACCCAAACAGCGCGAGGTGCGCCCTCTTCGTCTCTTTCAATTCGAGGTTTTTGGTCTTCCATGCAGTCAATTTTGTTCATGACTACAAGGGTTGGCACTTCATGAGCATCGATTTCTTCTAATACTTCATGAACAGCCTGAATGTTCTCACGAAAGCGGTCATCACTGGCATCAACAACATGTAACAAAATGTCAGCTTCCTGCGTCTCTTGTAACGTAGCCTTGAACGCAGCGACCAAGTCGTGTGGTAGATGACGGATAAAACCTACGGTATCTGCGAGAATTGCAGGCCCGACATCTGCCAATTCAATCTTACGTAGTGTTGGGTCTAGAGTTGCAAACAGTTGGTCTGCCGCATAAACACCAGCACTTGTGATGCGATTGAAAAGTGTTGATTTCCCCGCATTGGTATAACCAACCAAAGAAATTGTTGGGATTTCAGCTCGATTACGAGCACGTCGTCCTTGTTCACGCTGCTTAGCGACTTTCGCTAAACGACGTAATATTGCCTTTATACGGTCACGCAACAAACGTCGATCGGTTTCCAGTTGAGTTTCACCTGGACCACGAAGACCAATACCACCTTTCTGCCTTTCAAGGTGAGTCCAACCACGAATCAATCGAGTAGAGATATGACGAAGCTGAGCGAGCTCAACTTGTAGCTTACCTTCATGAGTTCGCGCACGTTGTGCAAAGATATCTAAGATCAAACCCGTGCGATCAATCACACGACATTTACACAATTGCTCGAGGTTTCGCTCTTGGGCAGGAGAGAGGGAGTGGTTAAAAATCACAATTTCAGCACCGGTTAGCTGAACAGCTTGTGCGATTTCTAGGGCTTTACCTTCTCCAACGTAGTATTTAGGGAGTGGGGATTGTCGGCTACCAGTAATCACTTGTAGCGTTTCTACCCCCGCTGAGGAGACCAGCATTTCACACTCGCTTAGGTCTTCCCATTCTCCCTCTTGCGTGAAGTTGATATGAACAAGTACGGCTCGCTCGCCGGATTCATAACGGTCAAACAAGCAACCAACTCCTTATTACAGCGCAAGCTGTATCAATTGAACGATTAATCTTCAGTCTTCTCAGGACGATCAGATGGCGCGCGTTGTTGCTCGCCGCTGTGGTGACTCACTGCACGAGCAGGAACCACAGTAGAAATCGCATGCTTGTAAACCATTTGGTTTACTGTGTTCTTCAATAAGATCACGAATTGATCGAAAGACTCGATCTGACCTTGCAGCTTGATGCCGTTAACAAGATAGATAGAGACTGGAATGCGCTCACGACGGAGTGCATTTAGGAATGGGTCTTGTAGCGATTGCCCCTTAGCCATTTTATTTTCCTTATTTATATTTTGTTGTAATTATTTAGCTAGTGGTGCACAAAAAGGTGCGGCCTTTGCATCTGAGCTAAACGAATAAAAAAACTCCGTTGTTATTGAAAGGCTGTGATTTTTAAAAGCCTCAACAACTGATCCTTTCCAGAGTATATTCACGCAAAAGCGATCACATTATACACAGCAATACTAATCAGATGCTATTGCATCTGAAAGAGTTTCTAACGCCTGTTCAATGTTTTCGCTATCCAACCAAGTTAAATCATCCCAACTGCGTAACCAGGTGATTTGTCGCTTGGCCAATTGACGGGTTGCGCAGACACCACGGAAAACCGCTTCGTCTAAATCGCAATTCCCATCTAAATAATCCCACATCTGCCTATAACCAACGCATCGAATCGATGGCAGTTCAGGGTGAAGATCTTCTCTGGCGTACAACGCTTTCATTTCATCTTCAAATCCCGCTTCTATCATCTTCTCGAAACGCAGCTCAATGCGGCGATGGAGTTCTTTCCTTTCCTTGGGAGCTATTGCAAATTGTTTTACACGAAATGGCAGGCTATCGCCTTTCGTTTGAGTTAGCTCTGTTAATGTTTTACCCGAAATTCGATAAACTTCCAATGCCCTTGAAAGCCTTTGTGGATCATTTGGGTGTATTCTTTCAGCGGATACGGGATCTATCTCTCTTAATTGATCGTGCAATGCCTGCCAACCCTGCTCAATAGACTCCGCTTCAATCTGCTTACGAATCTCTTGATCCGCAGCGGGTAGTGGCGATAAACCTTCCAACAATGCCTTGTAGTAAAGCATTGTGCCACCAACAAGTAGCGGGATTTTACCTTCCGCTACAATCTTATTCATTTCACTGATCGCATCACGACGAAAGTCAGCCGCAGAATACGCTTCGCTTGGGTCGAGAATATCAATCAAGCGATGAGGCGCGAGCGCGAGCTCTCCTGCATCCGGCTTAGCAGTACCAATATCCATGTCTTTGTAGATTAGCGCCGAATCGACACTGATGATCTCTACCGGGTATTTCTGACGTAAGCGGATAGCTAAATCTGTTTTTCCTGATGCCGTGGGGCCCATTAAAAACAACGCTAAAGGTAATTTTTCAGTCATGATATTTTGTATTTATTTCTCTGTTAGAGCACTTAATTAAAAGGCTTCATGTCGCGATACACTTGTCTACTAAGAAAAGCCTCATCGCAACAGTTAAATCGTAAACAGCCGAAGCCGTAAATAAGCTTAATTTATCTAAAACTCAGCTGTGAAAATTCACCTACAAACTAAGCCATAAAAGCAGCGATGGTTGCAGAAAAGTCGATAGGATTAACAAATTCGGGATCATCTAATGGAAGTAGACCATGCCAAAGTTGCTCAAGTTCCCCAACTAGTTGAACCGCTTCAGATAAAGTGTAGTCGTTTTTTACTTGTGCTGTCTGAATCCCGATCCAGTTAACCAGTAATGGTAACGTATCGCTAGAAAAGCTATGACCTTGAGTTTCCGAGGCCTGAGCGTTTATTGAAGCCGCGTACGATAACAGATCTGGGATCAAAATTTGTAAGTTTTGCTGCCTCAAAGGAGAAGGCACTCCCATCACCATTATCGCTTCGTTATTCCTAGCTTTAAGCTCGATACCAAGCACAGACAGCATTGGACTTAGCGCCTTAGCGACACCGACTAAATCAGCGCCTAATTTGATGGATAAAGGCACTAATAATGGTTGGCTCTTTAACGCGCCATCACGCGTATCAAGCTGACCAACAACACGCAATAACTCAGCCTTAGCCAAAGAAACCAACACACTGCCGTTCTTGTTTCCCATTACCAAATATTGGCATTCCACTACCGAGACTGCTTTGCCTAAGTCCGTCACAGGTGCTCTTGGCTTTAAATGAACAGGGTTCTGTTGAGCAGGCTTAGCTTCTTTATTTTCTATGTTGTCTCTGGTTTCTACTGGTGCCACATGGTCTTGAGGTGAGGATGGTTCTACAACTTGGTCATCAAAACTTGGCGTTTTCAGAAGCTCTTTATAGGCCTTCACTTCTCGCTTAGATGGAGCAGGTTCACCATGATGTTGGTGCGGCTCTTTTTCTTTTTTAGGTTCAGGTCGAGACTCTATCCACTCTTGGCGAGGCGAGCCTATAAAACTGGTTTCGCGATCCGACGAGCCTCTGCTAGACGATGAACCTCGGTTAGCTGGTGAGCTATAACGCTGCCCACCATCATTAACGCTGTGCTGAGGTTGATCATAAACCTGTTCAGATTCGGCTTTTCTTGGGTAGGCTGGCGTTTGCTCAATAGCATATCTTTCACTATCAGATACTTGAGGTTGTTCTGAACTGCTCGGCATTATGCTTTCAGGCTCTGAGAAACTGGCAATCTCTTCGATACCCGGATTCGAGCTACCTTGCTGATGATGCATCACTTCTGACTGATGAAACGCAGACTGCTTGATCGGTGCTGCATCAATTTGTTTGCTTTGGGCTAAGCCATCACTCAAGGCTTGGTAGATAAAGTCGTGTACAAGACGGGCTTGATGAAAACGCACTTCATGTTTTGCAGGATGAACATTCACATCCACCTGATGTGGGTCTAGCTCAATGAACAACACATACGTCGCGAATTGGTCGGGGCGCAAGCTAGTTTCGTAGCTTTGACGAATCGCATGATTGATCAGCTTATCGCGCATCATACGACCATTCACATAACAGTATTGCAGATCGCTTTGTTGTCTTGCTCCTTCAGGCGTGGTGATCCAGCCATGAAGTTTTAAGCCTTGATGCTCAAGTTCGATCTTAAGCATATGGCGAACAAAAGGGTTGCCACATACTGCTGCGATGCGCTTTTCGGCTTGAACTTGTGTTTTTGCAGCGCGGTACTGACGAATCATTTTACCGTTATGACGAAGGTTAATCGTCACATCAAAACGGCTCAATGCAATGCGTTTAAGCAGCTCATCGATATGAGTGAATTCAGTTTTCTCGGTGCGTAAGAATTTACGTCGTGCCGGAGTATTGAAGAACAGATCCAATACCTCAACCGAGGTGCCAATGGGATGCGCTGCTGGCTGCAGTTTCACCTGCATATCACGACCTTCACTATGTGCAGCCCAAGCTTGATCCTGAGTCGTAGGGCGTGAAGTCATAGTTAGGCGCGCAACAGAGCTAATACTCGCCAGTGCTTCACCTCGGAAACCTAGGCTGACGATCGCTTCAAGGTCATCAAGAGTATGAATTTTAGAGGTAGCATGACGGCTTAATGCCAAGGCAAGCTCATCTTTAACAATGCCCTTGCCGTTGTCACGAACACGGATCATCTTAGCGCCACCTTTCTCGATATCGATATCGATACGTGTCGCACCAGAATCCAAACTGTTCTCAACCAACTCTTTCACAACAGAAGCAGGTCTTTCTACCACTTCACCCGCTGCGATTTGGTTAGCTAGCCGAGCTGGCAGTATTTTGATCGTCATATGTATAGCTACCTTACTGCCATTTATAGAAGCACTTCTCGCGTTTGAGATTGCTTCTATGTTCTAAACATTACTTCAACATTAGCCAACTATTTGTGCGGAATAATCAGCACTTGGCCAATGGCCAACTCATCGGAACGTAGTTTGTTTGCTTGACGGATACTGTTGACGCTCACACCATATTTCGAAGCAATCTTGCCAAGATAATCGCCTCTTGCGACTTTATGTTTACGTAGAGGTATATCTTTTACTTCAACCGTAATACGTAACTTTTGGCCTACTCTCACGGTTTCTGATTTCAAGCGGTTCTCACGTTTAATGCTTGCTACCGATACTTTGTAACGGCTAGCTATCTTGCCTAAGTACTCTCCAGACTTAACCGTGTGTGTCACCGTTTTACGGCTTGTTGTGGTAGCCGCTTGTGAACCCGAGCTTGGAATTTTTAGAATTTGCCCTACCGCTAAGCTCGTCGACTTCAAACCATTCAACTTCACTAATGCTTGTGTAGACGTGCCGTACCTCTTCGCAATCACAGACAATGATTCACCACGCTGTACTTTGTGCTGACTGGTAGAGTTAGAAGATGCCGCCGCGTTAGAAATAACAATCCCTTCTGGTGGATTCGCTTTCAAATATTTAACGACCGCTTTGGTCACAGCTCGCGCAAGTTTGTCTTGATGCGAACGTTGGAAAAGAAGCTTCTCTTCGGTCGGATTCGAAATAAAGCCCGTTTCTACAAGTACCGATGGAATTTGTGGTGAACGTAACACTGCCAAGCTGGTGTTAATCGGCTTACTGTTATGCAGTTTTGCGACCTTACCCATTTCAGAGAGAATGGTCGTTGCCAGTTTATAGCCCTCTTTTTGAGAGTGGCTAAACTGCAAATCAAGCAGGGTTTGGTTGACGTTTTTATCTGCAATATTGCCAGTAAACGCAGCACCGCTGCCGCCCAGCAATTCTGACTGCTTCTCTTTGTTCTCAATCCAACGGGAAATCTCAGTGTTTGCGCGTCGAGTATTCAACACGAACACCGAACCACCTCTTGGTTGAGGCGTCGTAAAGGCATCGGCGTGAATAGAGATCAAGAGGTGTGCTTCGTTCTCACGAGCAATTGCAACACGTCTGTTCAGGTTTACAAAGTAATCAGCATTACGTGTTAAACGCGTTTTGATTCCCGGAACGGCATTCAACTGCGCAGCGATCTTTTTCGAAATACTAAGAGTCGCATTCTTCTCATATTTACGAGATGGGCCAATGGAACCAGGATCTTCACCACCGTGGCCTGGGTCAATCACAATCAGAACATCACGCTGACGCTTAACTTGATTGAGGTTCTTACTCACTGTTGGCTTACTCGGCGTTGATGTTGCTTTGCCTTTACTTGCCGCACCATGAGGCAAATCGATCACCAAGCGATGTCCGTACTGACCACCAGGAGTCGGACTGAGTTTAAACAACTCTGCTTTAGACGACTTCTTTAACTCAAAAACCAAGCGATAGGTGTTTTTGTCTGGCGGTGAGCTTTTACGAATCTTAGATAGAACGGGGCTGTCTTTCACCACGACCGGTAACTTAGTTGCAAGGTTGGTCTTTTTTAAATCCACAACCAAGCGACTCGGGCTACTCAGGGTGAAATAGCTGAAATCCGCTTCTGATTTTAAATCGATAACCACACGAGTTTCTTCTGGAGAAGGCCAAACCCTTAAACTCTTTAGTGAGTTTGCAGAAACAAGTGAAGAAAACAGTATAGAAAAAACAGCAACCAACATAGCTACTGCTGAAATAAGGCGTCTAGAAATCAACATAACTCCAACTGACTAAGTAAGCGCTGTCCGTATTCACTGTTAGCGGTTAAAGAAACAATGCGGTGATCGTCTTGGTAACGAATATCAATATCCAAATCTGCTTCTGGTAGCATTCCATAACCTTTCTCTGGCCATTCAACCAAACAGATAGCATCTGGCGTGAAGTAGTCACGAATCCCCATAAACTCTAACTCTTCAGGATCAGCTAGGCGATAAAGATCAAAATGGTACACCTGCCAATCGGCAAGTTGATAAGGTTCAACTAGAGTATACGTTGGGCTCTTTACATTTCCTTGATGGCCAAGTGCTTTTACAAAACCACGACTGAAGGTCGTTTTACCTGCGCCAAGATCACCATGCAGATAAATAGTTGTCTGCTGTGAGCAAAGATTAGAAAGCTCCGTTCCTAATTGAATCGTTGCTTGTTCATCTTTCAAAGTAAATTGTTTCGTGCTCATGAATACGTTCTCTAAAAATCGATCGTTGACTATATAAAAATCAAAAGAACAAGAATAGTAAACCGTGATGCTTTTGGGAGACAAGCACTCAAGTGTAAGTTCTATGAAAAATACTGATCAAAACACGTCTGTTCTGGTCAATACCACTAAGATCCGTTAAGATCCGCCCCCATTTTTGCCGAACCTAATTTTAATTAGCCTTATCT